>NZ_JBNPLQ010000028.1:0-32475 GCF_050313575.1 Candidatus Pseudoscillospira sp. SGI.172
GCGTCAATCCCGGGGGCCTGCCCTCGCCGTCTGCCGTCTGTTTTCTGCAAAGCCGCTGCCCGCGTGTAAAAAGCACGCCCTGAACGGTGAGCCGTCTGAGCTCCTCTTTTGTCGGAGTCAGGCGGCTTTTTGATTGGGCCGGCTTTTGCTGTGGACAGGGGCTGGTTTTGAAGTCCTGAAGAATTTCTGCGTTTGTCCGCAAAAAGTTGATGATCTGAATGGCTCCACTTGAGAAACAACAGGCGGTGTGGTAAAATATCATGAGTTTGATTTGCCCAACCGGTCATGGCCGCAGTCATCCGTCGGCGGGCAGGGCATTCCGCAAAAGCAATTCGGATAACACATATCTTTTTTGAATAAACCGTGTGCTAAATGAAGGCCCCCTGAAAAATAAGGAGATGTAGAGAGCTATGAAACTCGGAATCGTGGGTCTGCCCAATGTGGGCAAATCGACCCTGTTCAACGCCATCACCAACGCCGGCGCGGAGAGCGCCAACTATCCCTTCTGCACCATCGACCCCAATGTGGGCGTCGTGGCGGTGCCGGACAGCCGTCTGGACTGGCTCAGCGAGTTTTATCAGCCCAAAAAGACCACACCCGCAGTCATTGAGTTTGTGGATATCGCGGGTCTGGTGAAGGGCGCGTCCAAGGGTGAGGGTCTGGGCAACAAATTTCTGGCCAACATCCGGGAGTGCAGCGCCATCGTCCATGTGGTCCGCTGTTTTGACGACGAGAACGTCATCCATGTGGAGGGCTCCACCGACCCTCTGCGGGACATCGGCATCATCGACATCGAGCTCATCATGTCCGATGTGGAGATGGTGGAGCGGCGCATCAAAAAGGCGGAGAGCGCCGCCAAGGGTGACAAGAAGTTCCTCCACGAAGCCGAGCTCTTCACCCGCCTGCGGGACTGGCTCAACGAGGGCAACTCTGCCCGCAGCTTTGACTGCGGCGACGAGGACGACCAGGCCCTTCTGGCCACGGCGGAGCTTCTGTCTCTGAAGCCCATCATCTACGCCGCCAACCTGGATGAGGACGGCTTTGCCGACTATCAAAACGTGGCCTACTACAACCAGGTGGCGGAACTGGCTGAGAAGGAAGGGGCTCAGGTCATCCCGGTCTGCGCCAAGCTGGAGGCCGAGATCGCTGAGCTGCCCGCCGAGGACAAGGCGGCCTTTCTGGAGGATCTGGGCATTCCCGAGTCCGGCCTGGACCGCCTCATCAAGGCCAGCTACACGCTGCTGGGCCTGATCTCCTATCTTACCGGGGGAGAGGATGAATGCCGCGCCTGGACCATCACAGACGGCACCAAGGCCCCCCAGGCCGCCGGGAAGATCCACTCCGATTTTGAGCGGGGCTTTATCCGGGCCGAGGTCATCGCCTTTGAGGATCTGAAAAAGTGCGGCTCCATGTCCGCCGCCAAGGAGAAGGGCCTGGTGCGCTCGGAGGGCAAGGAATACGTGATGAAGGACGGGGACATTGTCCTCTTCCGGTTTAACGTGTAAACCGGAAAAGCAGGAACACCCGTGGGCGGTCTGCCCACGGGTGTTCCTGCTTGAAAGAGATGAAGTACTGATTCAACGGACTGACAATATCTCTGCGTTGCAATCCAGGGATCAGAGGCAAGTAGGGCTTCTTCCAAACAGGCCGAATTCTGTGACGTCGGTGCCCCACTTCTGATTTGGCTTTGCAGCCTCAAAGTTCTGTTCCAGCAGATTCGGTGCGATCCTGCCCGCTGTGCCCCTGCAGAAACGGCGCTTTTCATCCATATCCCGGCAAACAGCCCCTATTCCTTCATCAGCCGCTGCATCCCGCGGAGACGCGGCTCCCCCATGATACGGCGGCAACCGCAACAGCCTTCGTTCTCACAGTGGTAATCGGTTGCGTACGCAAGATAAGCTGCTTCCAGAAGGATGCCGGACTTGAAGTTTTGCCGTCCGCCCTCTGTTGCCGCGCCCACGGTCCTCCATCTGAAAGCCTTCCGTCAGGCAGATTCGTTTCCCCGATACAATTCTTGTGTCTGACGGCACTTCAGACTGCCGTGCCGCTTCGCAGCAGTTCAGCCTCTCTTTGCGCATCGTCTCAACTACCACGACTTTGGATTCCGGCGCACATTGCTTGTTTGGCACTCCCTTTGGCAATGAGGAGGGCTTTCGCTGCCAATCCCCGCCGCATCCAATCCCTCCGATTTTATTTCACAATCAGAAAGGAGGTTCCGTTTCAAAGCTCCCGGGGATCCCATGATAGCGCGGACGACACCGCGCTCTCTGTGTCAACGCGCGCTAAAGCAGCCGCATCAGCAGCTCCCCATAGCCGTAGCAGAGAACGGAGAAAATCACGACGGAGGGCAGCGCTTTTGCAATAATGTCACCCAGCGTAGTATGAAAATAATCTGCCGCCACAAACGCGCACACATGGGTGGGGGAGATCTCCATCGCCGCCCACGCGATCCCCATCAGCATGACCAGCATCGGCATACCGGCATCCGGAAACGCGGACATGACCATCGGCATGCACAGGGCCACCATCGTCTGTGAGCCGCTGATCACTGTGCCGAAAAAGAACAGCAGCGCAAAGGACAGCGCCAGCGGAATTGGAAATTTGGTGAAGAACCCGGGCAGCTTTGTCAGCACGCCGGTATCGGCCAGCACACCCTTAAACAGCATGATGAGATACATGTTGCCCAGCAGTACCGGCTCCGCAGACTTCACCAGCATTTCCGGCAGATCCTTCGGCGTGAAATGGTCCACAAAGTAGTTTATGACGATCACGATGGGGCCCGCAATGCACGCGGACAGATTGCCGGCCACAATAATGACAAGCACTAAAATGAGCGTCCACAAATTCCTGATCAGTTTCAGGATCTCTTGTCTCCCATTGACGGTGCCATCCAGCGGAGGCATCTCCTTGGGCAGCTTGATCAGGTAGGTAAAGTAGACCACGGTACAGGCCAGCAGGACCAGCGGAATCATCGCGAGAATAAATGCGCCGATACTTTTCCCACTCAGCGTCATCGCCAGCAGGATCACAGGAAAGGTCGGCAAAAACATCTCCGGGATGTGGCGATAATAGCAGGCCACAAATGTCTTTGACTTCACATCCAGGTACTTGTCGCAGGTGCTGTTCACCATATCCGAGCAGATCGTCATCACAGCGGCAGAAGGAAGCAGCCCCATAATCGCGGGCGAGACGATGGTATTGAGCCTGCGGTTGCGCAGAAGCCCGTTGAACGCGTCTTGGGCATTGGCCAGACGCCCCTTTTTCTCCAGCATCAGCTGCAGGAACATGATCGCGTAAAAGCTCAGCAGCAAATCGATGGTTTCCCGGGCAATCGTCTGTTTTCCAATCACCATTACCGCTTCAAGCGGGCTGATCCGGAACAGCAGAATTGCGGCCAGGATCCCGGCGGCCAAAGCCAGATAAAGAGGTTTTCTTAACCAAAGGATCGCCACAATAATTAAAAAAATGATGGCCAAAAATAATACTTCCATGTTTCCTCCTGAACCCTGCCGCATCAAACCGAATTGCAATCCGCGTTTGGGCGGAAATTTTGTTTTTGGTTTTTAACCGCTTGCATTTATTGCATTTCCCCATCCACAGCGGCTGTTTCTGTCATGGAATGGGACACTGCCGCCACGCTGTCCGCAGTTCCGCATTGTCAGCGCTCTCCCGCCGATTCAATCATATGAAGATGCATAAGCAGCACCATATAGGCAAAGTCACAATGGACGCAAGGGTGGAGATCAGAAGGACTTCCCCCGCATAGCTGGTATCCGCCCCGTATTTCTCCGCCAAAAGCGCCCCCGTTGTCCCTGCGGGCATAGCTGCCATTAAGACGGCTGTTCCGAGCAAGACCCGGTCAATTTCCAGCCAGCGGAGGGTCAGGTAGACCACGGCGGGGATCAGGATCAGCCGCAGAAGGCAGAATTGCATCGTCAGGAGGCGCAGACGCAGTTCCTTTCGGTTGGCGTAGATCACCGCCCCGATCACCATCATGGACAGCGGCGTGGAGCAGGCCCCTATGGAGGCCAGCGCCGCCTCGCACGACGCCGGCGGATGCCTTCCGATCAGGACTGCCAGGATACCCGCCACGGTGGCCAGAATGGACGGCTGCGTCACCAGGGCCCTGAGCGTTCCGTCTGCCTCTGTCTGCGCTGTGTAATAGTGGATAGCGATTCCAAAGGTGTTGATCCGCAGGGGAATGGAGAAGATGGACGCACACAGCAGGCCCTGGCTTCCAAAGATATTTTCTGCGATAGGAAGACCGAGAAACGCAGAGTTGGACACCACGCTCGCATATTGGAGCACACACCGCCGGTTCGGCGGGACCCGCGGGAACAGAAAGCGGCTGGCCAGCAGCAGGAGCAGAGAAAATGCCCCGGAGACCCCCAGAGTGAGAAACATGGTTCCCCCCTGAAACAGGCCAATATTTTTCAGATAGCTGTTTAGGATATAACAGGGATAAATTAAGTCGATGACCAGGTCTGTGACGCACTTGCGCCCCTGTTCCCTCAGAATCCCTATCCAGGCCGCACCGAAACCAACCGCGATCAGGAGCATCATTTTGCCCAGAACAGAGAGCAGCGTCAGCACATTCTCCGTAGCGATCCCCATCCCTTCCCAATCCCGGCAGCCGGAATCCACGGCTCCGGGCTGCCTTTTTTTGGGGGGCTGCCCCCCCTAAATGACCGGGCCCAGCGTGTAGATGTCGATGGAACTGTGGTAGCCCAGCGTCTCATTCCGGGTCTGCCTTCCGGAGAGAATTTCGAGGGCGGCGGAAAATGCCTCCTCGCCCACTTCTTGAATGCTCTTTTCCCCCGTGATGATGCGCCCGGCGTTGAGATCCATGTCGTGCCGCATCCGCTCATAGGTGTTTGGATTGCCGCAAACTTTCAGGACAGGCATGTGGGGAAGCCCTGAGGTGCGCCACGGCCGGTGGAAAACATCATAAACTGTGCGCCGGTGGCCGCCATTCCAGTGAGGATCTCAGGCTCCCGTCCCGGAGTGTCTTTGATCCAAAGACCCTTCCGGTTTCCGATGGCCTCTGGATACTCCAGCACACCCTGGATGGGCCGGGTGCCGCTTTTGACAATGGCACCCAGGCTTTTTTCCTCGATGGAGGAAAGGCCGCCCTCCAAGTTTCCTTGGGTGGGCTGCCCCCGGCGCAGGTGACGCAGGGAATGACCGCAACATGATTGCGGGCGCCCACCTGCCCGTCAGGGCGGACATAACCCATAAATTCGTAGCCCATTTATTTTTCTCCTTTTTCCCAATCCCCACGGCCGCGCATGCTGTCCAGGTTGTGGATGTGAACATAGTCTCCCCGTCGGATGTTTTGGGTCGCCACACCGATCTCCTCACCATATTTGATGATGCGCTCGCCCGGCTTGATCTCCCGAACGGCAATTTTATGCCCATAGGGCACGGCCTCATAGGCTGAAACGGTTTCCTGACGGCCGGCCTGATCTCGAATCTTTACCTGGGAACCGCTGACTACTCCATTGGCAAAAATGGTGGCTACATTGTCTTTTTCATTGACTTTTAATGCAATTTTTGTCTCATTCATATGTGTGCTCCCCTCTGTGAGACGGCCAGAACAGACACGCCGTCCGGGATGACCACCACTTTGGCGGCCCTGCCTTTCATCTGATCGGCGATGGCCAGCGCCTCATCTGGGCTGGAGGCGGGAATCATATTTGCCCTTCGCACCAGATCGTGGTCCAAATAGGTGGTCACCAAAATCACTTTGTGCTTTTTTAAGATGCGGGCATAAACCTGCGGGCACCACTGCTCGGGAATGGTCTGTTCGGGGGGAATCTTTGCCAGATAGGCCTCGATCTCCTCGGGTGTCCCCAGAGTGATCAGCCTTTCGAAATTGGCGCCTCCCATGCCGTCCATGCAGGAGCAGCACATAATGATGACGCCGCCCTCCGCACAGCAGGCCTTGGCGGTGGCAACCGCTTTGGGGGACTGGTAGAGGTTTTGATCCAGGGGATAGCCTCCGTTGGAGGTGATCACAATGTCCCCCTGGACAGCGGGACACTGGGATTGGGCGCGAATGAAATCCACCCCGGCGGCGTGGGCGGCCTCCAGGTCTCCGGCAAAGGCGGCCACCACATTTTTATGCTGCCCCAGCGCCACGTTTAAAATAAACTGCACATTGACCCGCCGGGCTGCGGCGGCCATATCCTCATGGATGGGATTGTGCTCCAAAATACCGGTCTTGGCCCAGGGGCTGGCGATGGCCTGGAAGGAGTGATTGGCATTGACCGTCTTTTCTGCGCAAATGCCCGGCAGGATGCTTTTGCACCCCCCGGAGAATCCGGCGAAGAAATGCGGCTCGATGAAGCCTTCTGTTACCAAAAGGTCACATTCCACGGCCAGCCGGTTGACCCAGAAATTTGCGCCGGAAGGCAGAGCGCCGAGATCCACGAAATCCGCCGGCAGAAAGGCATTGTTCACCGTAATGTTTTCCCGGTCCACAATCTCATCGCCAAACATCCTGCGCTGCTCTTCCTCCGTGGTGGGCCTGTGCAGGCCGGTGGCGATGAGAATGGTGATGTGGGCGGTGGGATTCCCGGCGCGGATCTCAGCCAGGAGGAGCGGGAGCGTGAGCCTGCTGGGCACTGCCCGGGTGTGGTCGCTGGTCACCAGAACAACGTTTTGCTTTCCTCTGGCCAGATCGCACAGGCGCATGCTCCCGATGGGGTGTTCCAGCGCCTCCCGGATGAGCTCCGGTTCACTTTTCTCCGGGACGTATGCGTGCATTTTTGCGGTGAGGACTGCGGCAGTTCTCGCCTCTTCCAGATGCAGCGGAAGGGTTGTATGACCATAGGGAATCTGTATTTCTTTCATAGGGGCCTCCCTTGTTTGAACGCCCACTTTTATGGACAGCAGGTCGGCCCCCAAACGGCGGCCGATCTGCTGTCCAGCGGGAGAAATGCGGATAGTTCCCGAAACTTACTGTGCGGCGGGAGAATACTGGTTCACTTCTTCGTGCATCAGAGCGGTCTTGATGGCGAAGTCCGACAGTTCCTGGCCCAGACCAGGACGATCGGGGACGATGTACTTGCCGTTGACAGGCTGCATCTCGTACTTGCCCAGCTTGTTGATGCACTCCTGGGTGGTGCGGAAGTGATGCTCATGGATGCCGAAGTTGGGGATGGCGGCCTCCAGCTGGATGGACGCGGCGTTGGTGATGACGGCGCCGGCCACATGGACCTGAACTCGGGCGTCAAAGACGTGGGCCATATCGGCGATCTTCTTCAATTCGGTGATGCCGCCGCAGTTGCAGGCGTCAGGCTGAATGAGCTGGATGGAGTTGTCCTTGAAGAAATTGTAGTAGCCCCAGCGGGAGTAAATGCGCTCGCCCGCGGCCAGGGGGGTCCGCACGCGCTGACGCAGTTCCTTCATCATTTCAGGATTGAGCATGGAGACCGGCTCCTCATAGGCCATCATGTCGTACTTGTCGCAGAGCTCCCCAATCTTGATGGCGGAAGTGAGGTCGGTCTGACAGTGGTTCTCCACGATGATGTCCACCTCCGGGAACTCCTCCCGGATGGCCGCCATGCGATCCTCTACCTGATGATAGAGCTTGCGGTCCGGGAAGCCCTCCTTGGCCAGGTGTGGGACTTTTTTGCCGTCCTTGTCATAGGTGGTGAAGTCGATCTTGACGGCGTCGTAGCCCTCGCCCACCGCGTGGCGGACGATATCCACATATTCCCGGGTGGCGCCCCAGGGACCGATCTTGGTGGTCCAGCCGAACTGGAGCTGGCTGGCGTAGCAGCGCAGCTCGTCCCGGCACTTGCCGCCCAGCAGCTGGTAGATGGGTACTCCAAGCTTTTTGCCCTTGATGTCCATGAGGGCGATATCCAGTGCGGACATGCCGGAAAAGACCACTACGCCGCCGCCCTGGCCCCAGAAGGTGCCCTTCAGGATGGTCTCCCAGATGAGCTCGGTGTTCATGGGGTCCATGCCGATGATATGCCGGGCCATGTCGATGACCATGCCGTAGGCGGCGGTGTAGCCTGTGCCGTAGGCCACGCCGGCCTCGCCGTCCCCGTAGATCCCCTCGTCCGTATGAACGCGGCAGCAGATGGGATAGCGCGCGCCCCGCTGCTCTCCGGCGTCCAGAACATAGACGTCCACTTTGGTAATCTTCATATGAATTTCCTCCTTTTATCAGATGGGCGACAGCAGACTTTTATCCGCTCTCTTACTGGATGGTGACTTTGTCGCAGTTGCGGAAGGCCACCTCGGACAGCTCCTGTCCCAGACCGGGCAGGTCGGGGACGGAGAATTTTCCGTTCACCGGCTGGTAGTCGTGGATACACAACTCCCGGTTGTAAGGGCTCAGGGCGTAAGTATGGTGCTCGTGGATGACAAAGTTGGGGATGGCGCACTCCAGGTGGAGCGCCGCTGCGGTGGAGATGGGGCTGCCACAGGCGTGGACCTGGACGCCCACGTCGAAGGTATAGGCCATGTCGCAGATCTTTTTGATTTCGGTAATGCCGCCGCAGGTGCCCACATCGGGTTGGATGATCTGGATGGCATTTTCTTTGAAATACTCGATGTACTGCCAGCGGGTATAGATGCGCTCACCGTTGGCGATGGGCAGGCCGGTCTCGTCGTGGACGAACTTGGACAGCTGGGGTGTAGGGGTGGTGGGCTCTTCAAAGTAAAAGATGTTGTACTTCTTCACCAGGTTGCCCAGCTGGGCGGAGGACTGGGCGTCGGTGAAGGAGTGGTTTTCGATGATGATGTCCACATCGGGACCAATGGCCTCACGGACCGCCTTTACCCTGGCCTCATACATGCGCAGATAGCCGGGGCTGAGCAGGCCAATGCGGTCGGTGTCGCCGAAATTGCCGGTGTCCGGTTTGAAGGTGAAGAAATCGATCTTGATGGCGTCGTAGCCATCGGCCACGGCCTTCTTGGCTTCCCGGGCGTAGTCCTCCGGGTTGCGCTGGGGGATGACGTCGGGACCCCAGCTGAACTGGAGCTGGCTGGCATAGGTGCGCAGCGTCTCCCGGCGCTTGCCGCCCAGCAGCTGATAGACAGGGGCGTTGTAATACTTGCCCTTGATATCCCACAGCGCGATGTCAATGGCCGAGATGCCGGCGAAGATCACCGGGCCGCCGTTCTGTCCCCAGAAGGTGGAACGGTAGAGCTTGTCCCAGACGATCTCATGATCCAGGGGGTTCATGCCGATGATGAGCTTGGCAAAGTTCTGAACGATGCCAAAGGCGGCACTCTGTGCTTCTCCGTAGGCCAGGGCGGCCTCACCGTCGCCGTAGATCCCCTCGTCGGTGTAAATCCGGCAGACAATGGGGCGCCAGTGGCCGTTCTTCAGATTGGTTTTCAGATGGAGAATATCTACTTTGGTGATTTTCATATTTGCTGCTCCTTTTTACTTCTTTCTTATCCGCAGCCCAAAATCGCCAGGGCGATGGGCGGACAGTAGGCCACCACAAAGAATGCGATGATCAGGCCAATGAGGAAGGGCCAAGCCGCTTTTGTGATCTTGTCGATACTGATGCCCGTCATGGACGAGCCGACAAACAGGTTGAGGGCCACCGGCGGTGTGACAAAGGCGATGGCCAACGCCAGGGTCATGATAATGCCAAAATGGATGGGATCTACGCCCACCTGTTGGACGACGGCCAGAAGCGTGGGGGCCAGAATGACGATGGCGGGAGTGGTCTGGACAAACATGCCAACGATAAAGAGAATGATAAAGATCAGGAAGAGGATCACGTAGTAGTTGGTGGAAATGCTGAACAGGAAGTCGGAAATAATCTTGGTGATGTTCAGGTAGGCGAACACCTGACCGGTGGCCTTGGCGGGAGCCATGACGAACATGGTGCCGGCAATAAAGGCGGTGTTGTCTCGGAAAATCTCCCACAGCTTGACAAACTTGAGCTCCTTGTAGACGAACAGACCTACGATGATGCCGTAGACGGCGGCTACGACGGCAGCCTCAGTGGCGGTAAAGTAACCACCGTAAATTCCGCCCAGAATGATCACGGGCATAACAAGGGCCCATTTTGCATCCCAGAAGCTTTTGCCCATGGTTTTCAGGTCGAACTTGTTGTCGCCTTTCAGACCGTGTTTTTTGCAGTAGACGTAGTTGATTGCCATCAGGATGCCGCCCACCACCAGTGCAGGACCCAGGCCGGCCATGAACAGATCACCCACCGATTGGTTACAGGTCACGCCATAGAGAACCATTGGGTAACTGGGAGGGACGATGACGCCCAGACCGCCGGCACAGCAGGTCAGGCCCGTGGCGTAGTATTTGTTATAGCCATCCTGGACCATCATGGGGATCATGATGGCGCCAATGGCGGCCACTGTGGCGGGAGCGGAGCCGGAGACTGCGCCGAAGAACATACAGGAGATGATGGTCACCATGCCCAGGGAGCCGGTAATGCCGCCAATCATGGATTTGGCCGCGGCAACCAGTCGTTTGGACAGGCCGCCGGTCTCCATAATGGTGCCTGCCACCATAAAGAAGGGCAGGGCCAGCATGGTGAAACTGGCTACGCCGGAATAGAGGGTCTGTGCCAGAAAGTTGGCCGTGGTGACTGGGTTCATGCCGATCAGAACGACCAGAGCCAGAAAGATCGCCACCGCAATGGGCACGCCCAGGAACATCAGCCCGAACATGACCAAAAACATAATACCGGTTGCCATTATTTACTCGCTCCTTTCGCTTTTGCGGCCAGTTTTTCTTGATAGATCCGCTCACAGGCGTCCAAATCCATGGAGGGCTTCGAGGCTCCCAGATTCTCTTTGTTTTCTTTCATCATTCTGGCTGTATCCTGCACCAGCCGGATACAGGAGAGAATGAGCGACAGAGGGATCACAGAATAGACCAGGGATTGCGGCAGCTGGAGCATAGTGGTTTTACTGGCGCCCAGCAGGCGGATCACATCCGTCATGACATAGGTGACATACACGTTGAATACGGCAAAAACCACGTTGGAGAAAATGAGCATTGCCCGCTTTGCTTTAAACGGGACCAGATTGAGCACAAAGTCGATCCGCAGATGTTTGCGTTGGGTGACGGCGGCGGAGATTCCCAGGTAAATCATCCAGACAAACATGATCGTGGCAAACTCCTCCATCCAGGTGAAGGAATGTTTCAGGACATACCGGCTGACTACCTGAAGCATCAGCATTACAGTCAGGATAAAAAAACAGACGGTTCCAATATAGAGCTCTATATTGTTGAGAAAGGTCTTAAGGTCAAATTTCCCATCCTTCACGGAAAAAACCTCCTTAAAAAGTGCGCAAAAGGCCCGCCCGCAGACGGGCGGGTCTTTTAGCAAAAGAATAAGCGGGGGTGGTTATTTGTGACTGGCCTCGTAGTCCTCCACAAAAGAGATCATGGCGTTGTAGGAATCGGCGCCCATCTGCTTCTCCACCATAGGCCACACAGTCTTGGCTTTGTCCTGGAACAGTTTCAGCTCGTCGTTGGTCAGACGGATGATCTGGGTCCCGGCATCATCCTCCACGGTCTTGATAAAGCCTTCGGCCAGCTCAGCGGTCTTTTCCCGGCCCTTGTTCTGGGCTTCAATCATGATATCCCGGATAAGCTGCTGGTCATCGGCAGACAGCTTGTTCCAGAAAATGGGGCTGGCGGCGGGGATGGTGGCGGTAAAGTTGTGGTTTGTAATGACCATGTAGTTTTGAAGCTCATACACCTTGGAAGAGACGATGTTGCTGGGGGGATTCTCCTGGGCGTCCACCATCTTCTGCTGCAGGGCGGTATAAAGCTCAGAATACGCCACCGGGGTCACGGCGCAGCCGAGAGCTTCCCAGCAGGCCATCTGGATGGGGTCCGGCATGGTGCGGATCTTAACGCCCTTCAGATCGTCGGGGGTGTGGACCTCGTTATTGCAGGTGAGCTGACGGAAGCCGATGTCGAAGTAGCCCAGAATGATGCATCCGGTGTCTGCCTCGGCCTTTTCCTTCCAGCTCTGGCCCACCTCAGAGTCCAGCACCGCATAGGCCTCGTCATAGTCCCGGTACAGGTAGGGCATATTCAGGCCGGCAAAAGCAGGCGTGTAGTCGGCCCAGGAGCCGCAGTTCAGGATACCCATGTCAAAAGCTCCGTTTTGCAGGCCCCCGATGTATTCCTGCGTGGAAGATGCGATCTGGCCGTCCGGGAAAACCTGAGCTGTGATCCGCCCGTCGGTCCGCTTCGAGATCTCGTTGACAAAATAATTGGTGGAAATGCCCAGGGATGTGGTGCCCTCTCCCTCAAACTCCACGGTGGGGGAGGATGAGGCGATTCGGATGTTGATGCTTTCCCCCGAGGCGGAACTGCCGGGGCTGCTGTCGCCTCCGGCAGCAGCGCTGGGAGCAGAGGCGTTTTGCCCTCCGCCGCAGGCGGCAAGAGAAAGTGTCATCGCCAGGGAGAGCGCACCGGTCAGCACTCGTTTCAAGTTCTTGTTCACGTTGTTTTTCCCCTTTCATCTTCAAGTCCCTCTTCGGCAAGGAAAATTCCGGGTGCGGTGCTTTCTGTTTGCTTTTTTGACTTCCCCGTGCTATCCTAAAAGCTAAGAGTTGTCGTATTTTTTGGAATTTTGTCTCGCCGTCTTACTGCATTACAGTATAGCAGTGCTCTTTCTGTGCGTCCAACACCTTTTATATATCAATTCATCACTTCTGGAAATGCAGTTAGAATTTTACCTCTATTTTTTGTGCAGTTTCACCGCTTTCTTTGATGCAGTTTTTAGAGGGGGGCATGTCTGAAATGAACTACCAGGCTTTAATTTATTTTAAAACCGTGGCGGAGCTCCAGCACTACACGCGGGCTGCCGACGCCCTCTATATCAGCCAGCCCGCTTTGTCCAAGGCCATTCATAACCTGGAAAGCGAGCTGGGGACCGCGCTCTTTCAAAAAAACGGACGAAATGTGGAGCTCACCCGCACCGGCAGCCTGTTTTACGAGTATATCAACCGCTCTCTGAACGAGATCGATCAAGGCATCGCAGCAGTTCGCCGGGAGATCGAAATTGAGCGCAACACCATCTTTGTCTCCGCGCTCTACTCTCTCTATGCCATCTATCTGCCGGATAAAATTTTGGCTTTTCGCCGTCTATACCCCGATTGCCGCTTTCGGATGGAGTATAAATACACCTCTGCCGTTCTGAAGGACGTTATGCAGGGGCGGTTTGAGCTGGGCGTATGCAGCGATTTTACTCCCGAGGGCGAGTTTTCCTGTCTGGAAAAGCACACCTTGTTTCAGGAGCCGGTGGAGCTCATTGTCGGAAAGGGACACCGTCTGGCGGGGCGGCAGAATATCCCGGTGGGAGAACTTCGGGACGAGCATTTTATTGTCTGGGTCCGCAGCAAGCTGGGAACCAATAAGCTCTTGGCGGATCTGTGCGGCCGTTTTGGCTTTGAGCCCAACATTACCGCAGAGGCGTACAACGACTACGGGGTTTTGAGTATGGTTGCTATGGGCGAGGGGATCGCCATTATCCCTGTCCACTCCGGCGCCAACACCAGCAATGTGGTTCCCATCTCCCTGGATGTAGACTTCCCTTTGACACGGGACATCAGTCTGGTGTGGAGGAAGAATGAAGCCCTCTCCCCCATGACCGCTAAATTTCGGGACACTCTCCTTTCTGAGCATGATTGGGTATAACGGCCACATCGCGCTGCCGCAGATGCGGTTGGGCCTTTAAAGAAGCGCTCGGGCGTTTCATATTTTCTGACTGTGCCACATATACCTTTCACAGGACGAACACATGGGGAGTGTTGCGCGTGAAAGGGAACATGGAGGAGCGGGCCGTCCGGCTCGCCCAGTACATCATAGAGAACCGGGCCACCGTCCGCGCGGCCGCGGCCAAGTTCGGCGTCAGCAAATCGACCGTACATAAAGACCTGTCGGAGCGGCTGCCCACATTTAACCGCCCCCTTTACCTCCAGGCCAAGGCGGTGCTGGAGGAGAACAAGGCCGAACGGCACATACGGGGCGGGATCGCCACCCGTCGAAAATACAAAGGCAGATAACGGCAGCGCAAAAAAAGATACAGCGGCAGGGCTGCGGCCCCGTCGCTGTATCTTTTCTGTTTTTCAGCACACCGCACCCTTTTCGTCCGTCAGAAAGGCCGCGGTCTCTCCATTTACACCGCATTTATATAGTAATAAGAAAAGCGGCCACTGCAGCGGCACTCACCGCAATCACGGAAAGGGAGGCGCACAGCTCCAGCCAGCCCGCCGCACGCTCCCGGCGAAGCCCGGGAAAGGAAACTTCCGATTCCTCCGTTTCCGAATCCCGGCTTTCTTCCTCTGCTTCCCGGAGCTGCGCCAGCGCAGCTTTGGTCTCCAGCTTTCGGCGGCAGCGCTGAAAGTCCAGCACCTCACCGGCGGGCGCTTCCGCCGGGGCGGGGGAAAATTTCAGCAAATCGGGTCCTCCGCTGACCCTGACCCTGCGGGCCGTGAGATTATAATAGACCGTATCCATATGCGCGACCTCCTGTTCTGCTGATTTGACCCCAGTATAGCAAAGAAAGAGTCCCAAAAAGAGGACTTTTTCTATTTCCAATCATTGTTAGAACATCCGTTCCTCCAAAATATACAACATTTGTTCTATCCTGTCAAGCAGTTTTTCAATTTTTTAAAAATCTTCCAGTTGTGGAAACTTTTTTAACTTCTATGCGTCTAAATGGTCAAAACAGGCTGACTGCCTGAACTGGGAGGTTGAAAACATGAAATTGCGCAGACTTGCCGCCGCCGCACTGGCGGTGGTCCTGGGCACATCTCTGGGAACCTCTGCTCTCGCCGAGGGAGCAAAGGCCTCAGACGCCCGTCTGATCCGGGTGACCCAGGCGGTAAAAAGCACACTGTCCATACCGGACGACTACGCCCAATTTTCCGGGGAGCCCACCGAGACTCCGCTGGGGACCCGCTGGGAGCTGAGCTGGAGCGGGGAGGACAAAAATCTCTCGGTCACCGCCACTGAGGCGGGCAAGGTCCTCTCCATGGATCTCTGGGAAGAGACTCATGGCGGGCAAAGTGATTTCGGTCCCAGCTTTCCCGCCATGGGCCGCGCCCAGGCCCGGACCTATGCCGAAGCATTTTTGGATCGCGTGCTGACAGACGGGGAGGCGGCCGTTTTTGAGGAGGGGGGAGACGAATCCCTTTCTTCCTCCGCCCGCTCCTTCTGGGGAAGCATCCGCCTCAACGGCCTGCCTGCGCCGCTGAATTTCCGTCTCCGGGTCCGGCTGTCCGACGGCGCGGTGACCTCTTTCTGGCGGGACGATCCCTCTGAATACGCCGGGGCGCTCCCCGCGCCTGCGGCGAAGCTCGATGCTTCCGCGGCCGCCGCGCTCTTAAAGACCACATTGTCTCTGCGGCTGGAATATGTCCGGGCGGGGGAGGGAGAACCGGCGGTTCTCCGCTATCTGCCCGAGAGCGGACATGACTTTTACGTGGACGCCGCTTCAGGCGCTCTGGTGGATCTGACCGCGCTCCGGGAAAAACTGGCCCAGACGGGCGGGGCGGGCGGCGCCGACAAGGCCAACGCCGCCGAGTCCGCCGCCGACAGCGGCCTGACCGAGGCGGAGCTGGAGGGTGCCGCGCAGCTGAAGGGAACTCTGGATCAGGCAGCGCTGGACCAGGCCGTCCGGGCCTGGAAAGAGCTGGGACTGAGCGCCTATCAGCTCTCCGAGACCCGCTACTTTGTGGATCGGGAGACCGATGAAGTCACCGCCCGGCTGACCTATGGCAAAAAAACCGCCCTGGGGATCTGCCGCCGGATGGTATCGGTGGATGCCCGGACCGGCGCGCTGGAGTCCATGTCCGGCTACGATCCCTATGACGAGTCCGCTGTCTCCAAACTCACCCCATCCGCCTCCCAGGCCAGGGGTGAGGCCTTTTTCAAGGCGCTCTGGCCCGACCAGTTTGCCAAGACCGCTCTTTACCAGCCGGAGGCACAGCAGAGCGGCGAGCCTGTCAACATTTTCACCTTCGCGCAGAAGGCAAACGGCTATTTCTTCCCGGACAACGCTCTCCAGGTGGAGGTCAGTGCTCTGGACGGCTCTATCGTGGGTTTCTCCCGGACCTTTGACGACTCCGTGACCTTTGCCCCCGCCGACGGCCTCATCAGCGAATCAGCCGCGCTGGACATCTGGGCGGGCAGCTATCCCGTGGAACTGGCCTATGTGGCCGTCCCGGTGGAGCTGGACCTGTCCGCCGAGGAATTTGCCCCTCTGCTGGAAGCGGGATACCGCTATTTCAACGCCCTCAAGCCCGGCTACGCTTTGGGAGAACAGGATCTCTGGTACACCGGGGTGGATGCCCGGACCGGAGCGCTGATCGCGGCGGACACCTGGGAGGCAGTGTCTGTCCGCTACGACGATCTGGACGGCCACTGGGCCCGCTCCGCACTCCTCCAGCTGGCCGATTACCGGGTGGGCTGGCTGGGCGGCAAGGCCCGCCCCGGCCAGCCCCTGACCCAGCTGGACTATGTGGCGCTGCTGGCCAGTGCCGGCGGCTATCTCTTCGACCCCGAGACCGGGGATGTGGACGATCTCTACCGCTACGCCTTCCGGCAGGGCATCCTCTCCCGGGAGGAACGGGCGGACGAGGCGCTTCTCACCCGCATGGACGCGGTCAGGCTGCTGCTCAACAGCCTGGGTTACGGCAGCGTGGCCCGTCTGCATGGGATCTACCGCTGTGATTTTAAGGACGCCGCCGCCATTCCGGCGGCCGATCTGGGCTATGCCGCCCTGGCCCAGGGCCTGGGCGTGGTAACGGGCGACTCTGCCGGAAACTTTGCCCCGGACCGTCCCGCAGTCCGGGCCGAGGGCGCAACGATGCTCTGGAACTACCTGAGACGATAAGACAGGGAAATCCCCGCGGCTCCCGCCAGGAGAGCCGCGGGGATTTTTGCTGGAGAAGCCGTCACTCCGCCGCCAGGGAGAGGAACACGGACCCGGCCGCCCGGGCAAAGAGCCGGGCCCCGGCCAGCGCCTCCTGAAGGGTATTGCCGTGACTGCCCACCTCCACCAGAAGAGAGCCGGGGGAGAGGTTCTGGTTGTAGACTGACTGCCGCAGGGTCATGGGCCGGGCCAGGGTGGGGTAGAGGGTGTCCAGGCTCTTTTGCAGCCGGGCGGCCAGGGCCAGATTTTGCATCCAGTTGGGGTGCTCGCCCCCTCCCGCGCTGCTGCCCACCACCAGCATGACCTGGGCTGTTTTGACCCCGTCCACGGTGGTCACCGCTTTGTACACCGTACCGTCGCTTCCCACCAGGGCGTCCCTGTGAACATCCAGCACCAGGCGGATGGTGGGGTACTGGGCCAGATAGTTCTGCACCGCCGGGCCCGACCGGCCGTAGGAGCCGTTGTACTGAGGATAGTCGTAGACGCTCCGGTCGTGGAGGACCGACAGGCCCATCTCGGTAAAGACCCGCTCCATCTCGTCCCCCACCCGGATCATGTTGTGGGCCTCATCCAGGGTGCGGGTGTTGTTGTCGCTGGGGGTATATATATCGGTGCCGTCCTGGGTATACGCTTCCGTGGCGTGGGTGTGAATGATGAGGATCTGCGGACCGTCCGGGGCGGGAGCCAGGGTAAAGCTCAGGCTCTGCTTCAGCACCCCCAGCAGATCCACCGGGAGGCCGGTTCGGTTATACAGGTAGAGCCCCGCTCCCGTGACATAGCCCTCGGTGGTGGTGGGCACCAGGGTGCGCTCTACGATGTCCCCCGGCGCGGTGGTGGTCTCAGGTGCCTCGGTGATGTCGTCGTGGTCGGGGGCGGGCTGCGCGTTGGGAAGGGGCTCCGCAGAGGGCGCAGGCTCCGTCTCCCGCCCGGGATTGGCGACCAGCAGGGGCGACTGGTCCACCGCCAGCCGCCCCCAGAAGGAGAGGGGGTCGGCCCGGGCGGGCCCCAGCTCGGTGCGCAGGGCGGCGCTGACAAAGTCCCCGCTGCCCCCCAGCGCCTCGGCCGCCCCCGACGCTGCGCCCGCCCCGGCGCCTATGAGAAGCAGCCACAGTCCCATGGTGGCCAGAAACAGAGCGGCCGACCGCCGAAACAGCCGCCCCCATTTGATTTTTTTTCTCATTGCTTGTCCCTCCCGCAGTTCTTTGGTTTGTGTTACACTGTATGCGCCTGGAGGGATGGATATGACGTCCCGCCGCTTTGACCCGGGAACGTGAAAAACCCCGGCGGTCTGAGACCGCCGGGGGAAAAAACCTGTCTTACCAGCCGAAGCCGAAGGGCCAGGAATAGCCGCCCTGCTGCTGGTGCTGGGCGGAGGACTGCTGTTGCTGGGTGTTCTGATAGCTCTGCTGGAGCTGGGACATGGCCTGCTCCCGCTCCTTGTTGTTCTCGTCCAGAACGATGGAAAGGGTCTGGGTCTTGCCGCCCCGGTAGATGGTGAAGGAGACCGTGTCCCCAGCCTTGTAGTTTTTCACAATGGACTTGAGCTGATCGCTGCTGGTGACTGCGGTGTCGCCCACGGCGGTGATGACGTCGCCGGTCTTAAGTCCGGCCTTCTCGCCGCAGGAACCCTCCAGCACGGCCTCCACGTAGGCGCCCGCGGGGATGCCGTAGCGCTGGGTGGCATCGCTGGAGACATCGTTCATCAGGATGCCCACGTTGGGTTTGCCGGTGACGTATCCGTTCTCCATGATGGATTTGACCATGTCCTTCACGTCGTTGATGGGGATGGCGAAGCCGATGCCCTCAATGGAGGCGTTGGATGAACTGGCGGAGCTGGAGTATTTGGCGCTGGTGATGCCCACCACCTGGCCGTACATGTTGAACAGCGGTCCGCCGGAGTTGCCGGAGTTGATGGCGGTGTCGGTCTGGATCATATTCATGATCTCGCCGTTTTCCATGGTGATGGAGCGGTCCTTGGCGGAGACGTAGCCGGCGGTGAGGGTATACGTCAGCTCGCCCAGGGGATTGCCGATGGCGGCCACCTGCTCGCCCACCACCAGATTGTCAGAGTCGCCCAGGGTGACGGGGGTGAGGCCGGCGGCCTCGATCTTCAGCACAGCGATGTCGTTGGCCTCCTCCCCGCCCACCAGGGCGGCATCATAGGTGGTCCCGTCCACAAAGGCCACCTTGATGGAGGACGCGCCGGCAATGACATGGTAGTTGGTCAGGATATAGCCATCCTGCGTCACGACGAAGCCGGAGCCCGCAGCTGCGGATTTCACGGGCTGCCCCCAGAAATTGGTGGTCACCAGTTCGGTGGTGATGCCCACGGTGGAACCCACGTTGTTGGCGTAGATCTGGGGAATGGTCAGCACCTGATCGGTGGAGGTGCTGGACATGGTCACCGCAACCGGCGTGTGCGTGCCCTCGTAGAGAGTGGTCTGCCCGCCGCCGGGGAGGAAGTGGACGGCGGCGCCGCCCACCGCGCCGCCCACCAAAGCGCAGGCCAAACACAGAGCGGCGATCTTCACCCCGGCGTTCTTTTTCCGCTTCCCGGTAGCGGCTTCCGCGCCGTCCACCCTGAAATTGTTCGTAATGATGGGGTCTTCCTCATGCACCCGATTATAGTCGTTGTAGTACATATCGTCTCGCTCCTTTTGACTGCGTTTTTTCTTTTCTTCTTGGAACAGTTTATAAAATACCTTGGAATTGTGTCCAAAGAATGAAGAAAAATCGGAACGTTTTTGAACTTTTTCTCCGGTCAATCTCTGTCTGAAAATTCCGTTTCAGATTCTTCCGGCTTCCCGCTTTTCAAAATGGCGGAGAGGTCGGCGGCGGCCAGCTTCACGTCCCGCAGAGTGTTGTCCAGCACACCGGAGCGGCACACATTGATGACCACCAGGCAGAGCACGGGGCCCAGGATCATCCCGGCCACGCCGCCCACCTGCATGCCCACATAGACGCTGACAAGAGAGAGGATGGGGGAGAGGCCGGTCTGATCCCCCAGCACCTTGGGCTCGGCCACCCGGCGGAAGAGGGCCACCAGCCCCCACACCACCATCAGCCCCAGCGCGCCCCGGGGATTTCCGGTAAAGAGATCCACCACGGCCCAGGGGACCATGACGGTCCCCGCCCCCAGAATGGGGATAAAGTCCAGCACGGCCAGACCCAGGGCCAGCAGCAGGGCATAGGGCTGCCGGATGAGCAGGAAACCGCCCACCAGGATGAAGAAAACGCCGATGGAGAGGATGACCTGGGCCTTGACATAGCCGCCGAACCCGGCTGAGGCAGCCCGTTTCACCTGCCCCAAAAAGGCCCTGGGACCGTTCGGGAGCCGGTCGGCCAGGCCGCTGCGCAGCCGGGGATAGTCGGCCGTGATAAAGTAGGAGGCTATGATAAAGACCACCGTGGCCACGGTGAAGGAGGGCAGGCCCTTGGCCACTGCGGTCAGGGAGTCCACGGCGGTGGAGAGGATCCGGGGGATGACGGTCTCCAGCCAGGTGAAGAACTGGCTCACCAGTCCGTCCACCGTGGCCTGCGCGGCAGCGGGGAGGAGGGCCATTCCCCTGGAAAAGAGGTTCCCCACAGCCTCAGAGGTGGCCTGGAGGCTGGCCACCAGGCTCTCCCAGTTCCCAGCCAGCGTAATGATCTCTCGGCCGATCCCGGCCAGCAGGGCCCACAGTCCGGCCCCCAGCGCCGCAAAGACCAGCAGAAGCAGCGCCAGAGAAAGGGCCTTTCGAGGCAGCCGCAGTCTGCGGTTGAGCCACTTTACCACCGGGCTGAGCATCCATGCCATCACGGCGGCCAGCAGGAAGGGGGCAAAGAGGGAGATGAGCGGCGGCCCCAGTCGGGCGATGGCCCAAAGCCCCAGCAGGGTAAGCGCCAGCCGCACGCCCAGACGCAGCCAAAGCCGTCCCCGGTCATGCCAGGACAGTTCCTTCATAGCGATTCTCCTTTGTTGAAAAGCATTGTGATTTAGTATACCACGGAAAAGCAGAAAAGAAAGGAAGAATTTGTGAACATCCTGCCGGACGCCGCGGGATGTTTCCGGTCCGGAGCCTGTTTTCACAACCAGAAGCGGGGGAGCCGGCCTGCGCCGTCTCCCCCGCTCAGCCCGTCGAAAAAGCCTCGCAGAGTTTCGCGCCCGCAGGCGCGAAAGAGGTGGGATCCGTTTTCTGCCGCGGCGTGTACGTGGCAGAAAACACATCTCGGCCCGTAAGTGTGCGCATGGTCCGCCAAAGGCGGACCATGCGTGCGCGCAACGGGCTGCATCCTGCTCGAAAAAGCGGCTTCGCCACTTTTTCGACAGCCTAAGCGGGGGAGACGGCCTGCGCCGTCTCCCCCGCTTTCGATTACTCCTGTGTGCCTGCAGGCGCGCCGCCCTCTTTGGGCTTCCCGCCCCCCCGGCGTCTCCGCCGCCGGTTTCGGCCGGACGTCTCGCTCTGCCCCTCCGGGCTCTTGCCGGGGCGCACACCCTCCTTGCTCTGGGGCTTCGGCCCGGGCCGGTTCTCCTGCCGGGGCCTGCCGTCCTGTTTGGGCCGGTTCTCCTGCTTGGGCTTGTTTTCCTGGCGCGGCTTGCCGTCCGCCTTGCTCTGCCCCTCCTGGCGGGGCTTGTCGCTCCTGCGGCGGCCGGCATTTCGGCCCTGGCCCCCCTTGCGCGGCTCTCCGCCGCCCAGGGCGGACAGCGCCGCGTCAATGCTCCCGCTGAGAGAAAATTCCTCCGGCGCGGCGGGCGGCGGTGTGACCCGGCGCAGCCGCTCCAGCTGCTCCCTGGGAGGCGCCACATACCCCTCCGGGCGGCGGCCCTTGCCGCTGCGGATGACGTTGAGCTCGGTGGCGGCATAGCTCTGAGGGGCGTCCGGGGTGTCCTCCAGCCGCACCTTCACCGTCTCCCGCAGATAGTCCACCGAGCTGATGGTGCCGGCACCGTCGGGGGTCTCAACGAAAGACTCGTTTTTGGGCATCCGCTTCACGGCGTCCTCATAGGCATCCTGCTCGTATTTCAGGCAGCACATCAGCCGCCCGCAGGCCCCTGAGATCTTGGCCGGGTTGAGGGAGAGCCCCTGGGTCTTGGCCATCTTGATGGACACCGGCTGGAACTGCTCCAGGAAGGCGTTGCAGCAAAAGGGCCGTCCGCAGATGCCCAGTCCGCCCACCATCTTGGACTCGTCCCGCACGCCGATCTGTCTGAGCTCGATACGGGAGTGAAAGGTGGACGCCAGATCCTTGACCAGGGCCCGGAAATCCACCCGCCCCTCACTGGTGAAGAAAAAGAGGAGCTTGTTGCCGTCGAAGCTGCACTCACAGCGCACCAGCTTCATGTCCAGCTTGTGCTCGAGCACCTTCGCCTCGCAGATCTCCAGGGCGGACTTCTCCTTTTCCCGGTTGCGCAGCAGGACCTCCCGGTCCCGGTCGGTGGCCAGGCGGATGAGCGGGCGCAGAGGCTGCACCACGCTGTCGTCCTCCACCTGGGTGTTGGCCTGAGAGCAGACGCCGAACTCGAGGCCCTTGGCGGTCTCGATGATGACCTCCTCCCCCGGGGCCACCCGGGTGCCCCTGGGGTCGAAATAGTATTCTTTTCCGCCGCTTTTAAAGCGGACCCCGATGATCTCTGTCATGTGGAACCTCCTACTCAAATGAAAAAGCGCGCCGCGCCGCTCACCCGCCTGCCTGTCCCAGTCCGGCGGACAGCGCACCGCACAGATGTCCGGCTCCCACATGGAACTCTGCCGCGTCCCGCAGAGCCTCCAGCACCCCGGCGCTCTCCAGCAGCGTCTTTCGGGACAGCTCTGCGGCCTGCCGGGCCGTCTCACGCTCCTCCGGGCCCACGTTCTGTCCGGCCCCCGCCTGGAACGCCAGTGCATCCCGCAGCAGGGCCACCGAGTGATCCAGCAGTGCGGCCAGCGCTTCCCGGTCCCACTTTTCCAGAGACACGCAGTAGGCGGCCAGGGCAAGCTCGTCCCCCTTGGCCAGGAGAGCAACGAGGATGCGGGCCGCCTCGGCGGCCGCGCCGTCTCCCTGGGCCCCCTCCAGACGTTCCACCGCCCGGCCCAAAAGCCCGCCGCACCCGGCGGCCGCGTTCCGGATCTCCTCCGGCTCTTTCCCGGGAAAACGCCGGATCAGCCACGCCTCGGCCTCCGCCCTCGGCACCGGCGAGAGGGCAAGGCCCTCACATCGGGAACGGACGGTGGGCAGCAGGGCGGCGGGATTGTCGGTGAGGAGGAGGAAGGCCGCATAGGCCGGTCCCTCCTCCAGCAGCTTGAGCAGCGCGTTCTGGGCGCTGGCGTTCATGGTCTGGGCGTTTTGGATGATATACACCTTCCGGGGCGCCTCGTTGGGCCGCACATAGGCGTCGGCACGGATCTGCCGGCTCTGGGCCACGGTGATCCCCTTTCCGTCGTCCCCGATGGTGATCACATCGGGGTGGATGCCCCCCAGCACCTTCCGGCACCCGGGGCAGGCCCCGCAGGGAACCGCGCCGGAGCCCGAGCACACAAAGGCAGCGGCGAGCAGCCGGGCCAGAGTGCGCTTCCCCGACCCGGCGCTTCCGCTGATGAGATAGGCATGGGAGAGCCCCCGGCCCGCCTCCTGGGCGGAGAGCTGACGCTTGAGGGCCCCGTTGCCTGCCAGGGCGTCCAGCCGCATGTCAGACCCGCTCGAAGCGCTCGATGTCCACCACAAAGATGGTGGCGCCGCCCACAGTGACCTCCACCGGCATACTGGGATAGTAGCCGTAGCTCATCTCGGTGGTGGTGGGGATCATCTGCTTGCGGGAGTGGGAGTGCTCCTTGATGATGTCGATGACGGTCTGGACCTTCTCCTCGTCAACGCCCACCAGAATGGTGACGTTCCCGGCCATGAGAAAGCCGCCGGTGGTGGCCAGCTTGGTGGAGGAGAAGCCCTTTTTGGTGAGGCTCTGGGTCACGGCCCCCGCGTCGTCGTGGTTGATGATGGCAAGGATCAGTTTCATAGGAATCCCTCCTGGACCGGCGGACACACAGCGCCAGTCTGTATCTTATACCCTATTATAACCCAAAGAGGACGTTTCGGCTACCACTTTTTTATCCTGACGGGGATGGGCGGGGGAGTGGGTCTTTGGGACGTGCTGCTTGGCTGCTGTGTGATTGCAATCTTGTGGGTGCGCAGTTCGAGAGGCCATTCCTTTCTCACAGAAAAGAATGGTCTTTCTGAGCACACACGCAGGAGGAACAATCACGTTCCCCCCAAACGGAATCTCCCCGTCTCACTTCTCCTCGTCCAGCTTGAGCACCGCCATAAACGCCTCGGTGGGGATCTGCACACTGCCCAGGGAGCGCATCTTCTTTTTGCCCTCTTTCTGCTTTTCCAGCAGCTTCTTCTTCCGGGTGATGTCTCCGCCGTAGCACTTGGCCAGCACGTCCTTGCGCATGGCCCGGATGGTCTCCCGGGCGATGACCTTTCCGCCGATGGCGGCCTGGACGGGCACCTCGAAGAGCTGGCGGGGAATGTTGTCCTTGAGCTTCTCGCACAGCCTTCTCGCCCGGGCGTAGGCCTTCTCCCGGTGGGCGATGAAGCTCAGGGCGTCCACCTGGTCGCCGTTGAGGAGCAGATCCACCTTCACCAGCTCGCTGGGGCGGTAGCTCTCCAGCTCGTAGTCCAGGGAGGCGTAGCCCTTGGTGCGGGCCTTGAGGGTGTCGAAAAAGTCGTAGATGATCTCGCCCAGGGGCATGGAGTAGTGGATCTCCACCAAGTTGGTGTCCAGATACTGCATGTCCTTGAACTCGCCCCGCCGGTCCTGGCAGAGGGGCATGATATTGCCCACATAATCCGGAGGCGCGATGATGGACACCTTGGCATAGGGCTCCTCGGCCTCGGCGATGGCGCCGGGGTCGGGGTAGTTGTGGGGATTGTCCACCATGACCACCTTGCCGTCGGTTTTTGTGATCTTGTAGATGACCGAGGGGAGGGTGGTGATGAGGTCCAGGTCGAACTCCCGCTCCAGCCGCTCCTGGATGATCTCCATGTGGAGCATCCCCAAAAAGCCGCACCGGAAGCCGAAGCCCAGGGCGGCGGAGGACTCGGGCTCGAAGGAGAGGGAGGCGTCGTTGAGCTGAAGCTTCTCCAGGGCGTCCCGCAGGTCGGGGAACTTGGAGCCGTCCTCCGTGTAGATGCCGCAGTAGACCATGGCCTGGGCGGGCCGGTAGCCGGGCAGGGCCTCGGCCGCCGGGCGCTCGGCGCCCGTGACGGTGTCGCCCACACGGGTGTCCTTCACATTTTTGATGGAGGCGGTGAAATAGCCCACCTCCCCCGCGATGAGCTCCCCGCAGGGTTCCATGCCCAGGGGCAGAAGGTGCCCGCACTCGATGACCTCATATTCCGCGCCGGATGCCATCATGCGGATAGGCATGCCGGTTTTGACGGTGCCCTCCACCACCCGGAAGTAGACCACGACGCCCCGGTATGGGTCGTACTGGCTGTCGAAAATAAGGGCCTTCAGGGGCGCGGCGGGATCTCCCACAGGGGCGGGGACGTGGGTGACCACGTCCTCCAGCACCGCCTGGATGTTGATGCCCATCTTGGCGGAGATCTCGGGGGCGTCCTGTGCCTCCAGGCCGATGACGTCCTCGATCTCCTTTTTTACCCGTGCGGGCTCGGCGGCGGGCAGATCGATCTTGTTCACCACCGGGCGGATCTCCAGGTCATGCTCCATGGCCAGATAGGTGTTGGCCAGGGTCTGGGCCTCGATGCCCTGGGCGGCGTCCACCACCAGCACCGCCCCCTCGCAGGCGGCCAGAGAGCGGCTGACTTCGTAGTTGAAGTCCACGTGGCCCGGGGTGTCGATGAGGTTGAGCTCGTAGGTCTCCCCATCCAGGGCCCTGTAGTTGAGCTTCACCGCCCGGGCCTTGATGGTGATGCCCCGCTCCCGCTCCAGATCCATGTTGTCCAGAAGCTGGGATTCCATCTCCCGCTGCTCCACTGCGCCGCAGGCCTCGATGAGCCGGTCGGACAGGGTGGATTTTCCGTGGTCGATGTGGGCAATAATGGAGAAGTTGCGAATTTTGGATTGGTCTGTCATATGTTCTCCCTCTCAGGCGCGGAGCGCCAAAATTTAAAACGGGACGGCGGCGTTTACTTTTTCCCCTTCCACCGGTTCCCCAGATTGTAGTTGATCCGTTCCCCGGTGGCATGGACGATTTGGAGCAGGGACTGGTAGGTCCCGGGATAGGCCTCGGCCAAGGCGTCGTTGTTCATGGGGGGGAAGGACTCCGCGCCGTTCTCCCGGAGCTGCTCGGCCAGCGCGTCCACATAATCGGCCTCGGAGTATGTCATATCGGCCCCGGCACAGCCCACGGCGAAGTGGGAGGCGGTCACGGCGAAAAAGTCCTCGCTCTGTCTGCCCGGGGTGCGGTAGAGGTACCGGAAAAGCTGATAGACGGCGGCGGAGAGATATTGGAAGGCGGCCTGGATGGCCCCCTTGCAGCCGGTCTTGCCCAGCAGGTCGAAGAGCACCCCCACCGAGTTGACCAGCAGCTTTTTGTTCAGCGTGGCCATAATGCTCCCGTGGAGGACGTTGTCCTTTTCCGCGGAATAATCGTAGAGCTCCTCGGCCCCGATGGTGGTGCCGTCCCGGCTCAGGGTCCGGCCCAGCAGAAAGTCGGCAGAGACCCGGTAGTAATCACAGGCTTTTCGGACAAAGGCCAGCCCCGGTTCCCGCACGCCGTTTTCATAGTGGGAGAGCAGCGCCTGGCTGATCCCCAGCTCCTTGGCGGCGGCGCGCTGGCTGACGCCCTTCTCCCGCCGCAGCAGGGAGAGTGAACGGGCAAAGTCATTGGCGGTTTCCATAACACACACTCCATTTAAAAACAATAAGTATAGTATAGACAAAACAATACATCATGTAAAGCGAAAATTTTCTGAAAAAATATGTTTTGCACCGTTGAGTTTTCTCAGTGGCTGGGTGTATAATATGGAACAATGTTGATGCTTGCGTATCAAGATATTTTTTGGAGGGTAGCATATATGGAAAGTTTTGGATTTGGCGCGATGATCGAGCGGCTGAAGAAGTCGCCCAAGACCATCGTGCTGACTGAGGGCACTGATGCCCGTATCCTGGAAGCCAGCGCCCGCCTGCTGGCCGGAACCTGGCTGACTCCCATCCTGGTGGGCAATGAGGACGCGGTGAAGGCCGCCGCCGAAGAGGCCGGCTACAACATTCGCGGCGCCCGCATCATCGATCCGGACACCTACGAGAAAATGGACGAGATGGTGGCCGAAATGGTGGAGCTGCGCAAAGGCAAGCTGACCGCCGACGACTGCCGCAAGATGCTGCGCCAGGCCAACTACTTCGGCACCATGCTGGTGAAGATGGGCGAGGCCGACTGCCTGCTGGGCGGCGCCACCTATTCCACCGCCGACACCGTCCGTCCCGCCCTGCAGCTGATCAAGACCAAGCCGGGCAGCAAGATCGTCTCCTCCTGCTTCATTCTGGTCCGTCCCTCCGCCACCGGCGGCAACGACGTGCTGGCCATGGGCGACTGCGCCATCAACATCAAGCCCAACGAGGACGAGCTGGTGGAGATCGCCACCGAAGTGGCCCACTGCGGCCGGGTCTTCGGGATCGACCCCAAAGTGGCCTTCCTGTCCTACTCCACTCACGGCTCCGGCTCCGGCGAGGATGTGGACAAGATGCGCCACGCCTATGAAAAGCTGATGGCCACCACCCCCGATTTCGACGTGGACGGCGAGCTGCAGTTCGACGCCGCCGTCTCTCCCGCCGTGGCCCACACCAAGTGCCCTGACTCCAAGGTGGCCGGCCACGCCAACACCTTTATTTTCCCCGACATCAACGCCGGCAACATCGGCTACAAGATCGCCCAGCGCCTGGGTTCCTTTGACGCTTACGGCCCCATCCTGCTGGGCCTGAACGCCCCCGTGAATGACCTCTCCCGCGGCTGCAACGCCCAGGAGGTCTATTCCATGGCGATCATCACCGCCGCGCTGAGCTGAGTTTTCGTCCCCCGTATTTTCAGAATAGGGGCCCATCAACAAGAAGATAAGCGGTACTTGGCTTCGGGGCCGGGTACCGCTTATTTTTGCTCTGCGGCAAGATCCCCTTATGAAGGTACCTGCGGAACCAAACGCAGATTCAAAGAGCCTCGTATGATATACTCCTTATAAAATTTGGGTCAATCATAAAAGTTGTGGGAGGAAGGATTCCTGATGTAAGGCTTTCGGCTGACATCGAAGCGCTTGAGGAAGAAGGAATCATCGTCCGGATCGCCATATGGCCGACAATTCCGAAAACGTCCACGGAATCATTCATCTCGTCAAAGGGCTGAACGGAAAATACCGAACCATTGAAGCTGATATTTCTTCATCCCCCTATACCGGCGGACTGTACGGGGCAAGCTTCACGCCAAGGGATACCCAGTGGGGCCTATTCTATCTCGCAGGCTATAACTGCCGTGATATTTATCGGGCGGAAGTGGAATTCATCGGGTTTGATTACGAGGGAATCGATCCATGCCTTGCGGTGCTCATCCGATCCTTTTTGCGTCAGGATGAAACGTTTCGTCCTTAACCTTCTCCCCCGGCAACAAGAACGCCCCCTATCCATGGTTTTTTTCCCTGTATCGCGCACGCTTCGAAGCAGCAGCCCCGACTGGATCCGTCGGGGCTGTTTTACGTCACTGTGTTCCGGTCAAGGTCTGTACCTATTGCGTTCCTGCGCAGCTGTTTTAGAAAGCTAGTGATAGATTTTTCTAAAAATAATCAAGATAAGAAGTGTAAAAAAGTGAGATATTCCAACGCTTTAACTTTTTGTGCAAGCTGATTTTATATAGTTTGATTTTTCTTGAAATGCTATAATCCTCATGGTAAAATCAAGTTAAATTTTTAATTTGATTTTTTGCCAGAGGGGGTTTTGATATGGCAGGTACACGCAAAAGGGTACAAAGGACGATTAGCAGAGCAGAGGCTAACAACCAATATCTAAATAGCGTCTTTCAAGAATTTATAGCAGAGAAAAAAGCACTAGGCAGAGTAGAGGAAACGCTAAAATCATATCAGACAACCTATAAGAAATTCTGTGAATACTTTGGAGAAAGAGCAGAAGAAACAGGAAATATTTACGGCTCTATGTTCATTGAATGGACTAATGCTATGAGAGATGAAGGACTAAAAGCCGCTACTATCAATCACAATTTAAGTGATATGCGCTCTTTTATGTACTGGTGTATGGACGAAAGCAGGCAATATATAGACCGTTTTCGGATTAAGCTAATCAAAGTACAAGAGGAAATGCCAAAAGATTACACGGTTGAAGAAGTTAAAGCATTATTAAGAAAGCCAGAGCGGAAAGCAAGATTTACAGAGTGGAGAACATGGGCAATTTGTTGTTTTGTAGTTGGTACAGGTGCAAGGCTTGGAATGCTAGTAGATATACGCATGAAGGATATAGACCTTAAAAACGGGAAAGTATTCTATCAGCATACAAAGAATAAGAAATTGCAAACTGCTAATCTTTCTCCGCAATTAGTAAAGAACTTAACAGAATATATTGATATGTGGCGTATTGCCAATGTTGAAGAAGATGATTACTTATTCTGTAATGTCAGCGGAGAACAGCTTTCTAAAGTGTCACTTACACAAGGATATAGGCAATATACAAAAGATAGAGGGGTTAATAAATCTAATATTCACGGCTTGCGCCATACATTCGCTAGAGAATGGTTCTTAAATGGCGGTGATGTGGTACAGCTTTCAAAGATACTAGGTCATTCTACCCTTGCTATGAGTGAACACTATATGAATATCTACGCAGATATGGCAAGAGATAGATTTGTGCAATACAATCCGCTCGATAATATAGCAAGAAGTGGAGCAAAGAAAACAGTAAGGCGCAAGGATTAAGGAGGAAACGGCTATGTGTGAATACTACGGCTTGCCGCTTGCGCTGATATTTGAAGAGTTGGTAGACATGGACAAGCCAGAGGACAAGGCGCAACAGCAGAGGCCAGCAGAGGTAGAGCAGGAACAGCAGAACAAAGGGGAGCGGCAAAAGTAAGCCGCTCCCCTTTTTGCTTGTTTGTCCCGCCGCCGCTTGTGTGGCCTTTAAACGGCCTGCTACGCCGTTTGTGGCCCTTGGAGGTGTTTGGATATTCCTTGCCGCCTTAAACGGCTCTAGCGGCCTTCTGTGCCCCTCTACGGCTTGTTCCGCTCCATCATGGCATTACCCGCCGCCGTCACTACCTGCGGCGGCCTGCGGCCGCCTCCGGTGCTTGGCGGCTCCTGTTCCGCTCCACCGCCGCCGAAGTTGATCTAGTTGGGTGTGGTTCCGCTCCACCAGCAGAGCAAGGGCCAGGGGTTCCGCTCGCCTTGTGGAGTAAAGAGGCGGACGGGGATAGGCTTTCCCCGTCCGCTTGGTGGTTTGGTTGATTTAGTCTGCTTGGCCCCGCTGCTCCCACTAGTCTTAAAGGGCGTCTATCTGTTCCCACATAGAGGGCTTCTTTTCCTTGGACTTGGGGGCGAGTTCGGGGAAGAATTTAATAGCAAACTCTTTTCGGAGTTCAATAAAGGACATCTTGCGTTCTCTGCCGTTCTTGTCTGGTGGTACAGGCTTGTTCTTTAAGTCTTTCAGCCATTGAATAGCGTCCGGCCCTTGTTCTTTGACATATCCAATAATAAATTCAAGGTTGATTTCCTTAATATCTTTTATCTCTTTCATTCTTTGTTCCCCTTTCTTTTATAATATGCTTAATGTACCTAGATTGTATATCGTTATTATTTATTTGTCAATAGAAAAGCGGCTAGTATTTAATACTAGCCGCTTTATATATTATAAACCTAGTAATTGTTTTTTCTTTGCGTCAAATTCTTCTTGTGTAATAATTCCGCTGTCAAGTAATTCTTTGAACTTTTTTAGTTCATCAGCAGAGGAAGTTGCTTGATTTGTATTATTAGAAGTAACTGCTTTCTGAAATTCTTCCTTGCTGATTTCAGTTAAACTTCTAGACCCACATGCAGGACATCTATCATAATCAACAATGCGATTCATAGCATTATCGGCACGATTTAAGCTGGTTGCAGCAGTTGAGCTGGTTGCATGACTTCCAGCAGTCATTACAGCGGTCAATCCTGCCGACATAGCTTTTTTAGCCTCTTGTTTATTTTTTTGGAGGTCTACGGGGTTATAGCAAAACACATGACCACATGTATTACATCTTTTTCTAATCTCAATGTCATCTTTATCAACAAATACTATGGTTTTGCGCTCTAAATCATATTTTGCCGCTTTGCCAGCCTTGGTGCATTCGTCCAAACACTCTTTACAAATATCGTGGTTATTTCCATTTATATCCGGGCATTTATACCGTACTAATGCCCATGTCACACTTTTTCCACACCGCTCACATTTTGCCATAATAGTCACCAATCCTTTCTTTTTTTGTTATGCGGAGCCACCGCATTCCTTCCAATAAAGTAACACATAAGTATTCAAATGTCAACATATGTGTTCATAGATAGGCTCATTTTAGGATACCCTAGGTTTAGGGGTGAAGATATGAGCGATATGCAATTAAGTCCAATAATAGTTGGAGAGGTAATAGCAAGATTTAGAAATAGAAAAGGTATAACACAAGAAGTATTAAGTGGATTAGCTGATATAGGAAGAACACATTTAAGTGCAATAGAGCGTGGAGAAAGAAAGCCAACACTAGAAACACTATATAGAATTAGTTGTGCGTTAGATATTAAAATGAGCGATATAGTAATATCTATTGAAAACGAGATAGAGGATAAAGAAGACATTCCGTAAAGGTATACCTTAACGGACATTAGAAAGCAATAAGAAAACCTACCTTTTTATCATTCGCAAAAGTCAAGAAATAATTTACGGATGTTCGCAATATTGCATTGACTTTTACGAACACTTATGATACACTAGTATAACAAGGAACACAAGGGAGGTTTAAAGAATGGAAAGCCGCACATGGGGATATGCAAGAGTAAGCACGAAAGAACAGAATTTAGATAGACAACTTATTGCACTAATGGAAAGTGGAGTAGAAGAAAGAAATATAATCACCGATAAGGAGAGCGGAAAAGACCTAGATAGAAAAGGCTATCAGGCATTAAAGAATACCATGTTGCGTCGGGGCGATACCCTTGTTATTAAGTCGCTGGACAGATTAAGCCGTAACAAGTGTGATATTAAGCACGAACTTCAATACTTCCAGCAAAGCGGCGTGCGGCTCAAAGTGATTGACCTACCCACAACAATGATCGACTTTCCCGAAGGGCAAGAGTGGGTCATGGAGATGGTAAACAATATCCTGATTGAAGTGCTGGGGACGATTGCAGAGCAGGAGCGCACGACCATCCGCCAGCGGCAATCGGATGGAATAGCCGCCGCAAAGCAAAAGGGTGTTGCGCTAGGTAGGCCGAAAGCACAAAAGCCGGATAACTGGGTGGAAGTTATAGCAGAGTGGCAAGCTGGTAAGATAACTGCCGCCAAAGCTATGGAATTAACAGGCACAAAGAGAACAACATTCTATAAACTGATTTCCGAAAAGACGGCTGATGTGTAATTCCT
>NZ_JBNPLQ010000029.1:0-31868 GCF_050313575.1 Candidatus Pseudoscillospira sp. SGI.172
GATTGGATAAAGCACCTTGCTTGCTGCTTACAAACCATTGATATTACTGGGTTTTCACAGATCCTTTAATGACACTCGGACCAAATCCCAAAGCGTTGAGTAACCAGCGTTTTGGGATTTTTTCTTACCCCCGCAAGTTTTGCAGGTTCTTATGAGACGACTATGTTCTTATCTATGGCCGTCTCTGGTCTCAGAAATCCAACGCTACTGTATCTTGCACTGTTTTCCGAAGTGGTTGGGCTATGGATACTCGGAGAATCCAAAACAATGCAGTTTTTTATAGGCAGTGAATACCTTGTCACAAAGCTCTCATATTATGCTCTGCTGACCATGCCTCTGCCGTTTACGCTGTATCTTGATAATGACTATCAGCGCCACACGCCAGCTTACCCCACATTTTTCTTTTGGCTTTTTACCGCAAACCTTGTGATTTCTGTCGCATTGGAACTCACAGGAATGATATACTTCTTTCGAACGTTGATATCTGTGCATCTGATGCTGTTGGCCCTGATCATTGTCACAATTACCGCACTTTTGTTTGAAACGATCAAATACCATAACCGTGACGCCTGTATTCAGCTAATCGGGCTTTTCATTCTTGGCCTGTCCGGAGGGCTTGAACTAATTACTATGTAGTCAAGCTCGTATAGTCCTATTTCCAAATTCTTCCGTGTTAGGATTCTGCTGTATGTGGCCTATATGGGTGTTGCAGCGCTTCAACGGCTGCTCACACTGGCCCGGGAGAGCAGGGATGCAGAGCATTTTCAGCGCCTGGCCTTTACTGATGTGATTCCGGCAGGTAACAACCGCATGGCATTCGAAAGAGATGCTGAGACGGTATTTGTTCCCGGTGGAACGCCTGGAAACTGGCTGGTGCTGTTTGAGCTTGACCACCTAAAAATTATTAACGACACAATCGGCCACCAAACAGGCGATGAAGCCATCCGGCAAGCTTATCAATGCCTAACTGAAGCATTCACCAAAACCGGTATCTGCTATCGCATTGGTGGCGATGAATTTGCGTGCATTGTTCGATCCCCTTCCGAAGAAGCCGTGGATATATGCTTGAAAAAGCTGGATGAGCTTGTACGTCAAAAACAGGAAAAGATTTCCTATGACTTCGGCATCCCCTATGGGAAAGGAATTTTTGACCCGAAAGCAGAAGATTTTCACACATTTTTTGTGTCTGTTGACAAACGCTTTTACTTTAACAAAGAAAAGAAGTATCAAATTCCCCCAATATTTGTATAAATAAAAGCGGGTGTCCACTATCTGGACACCCGCTTTATTTTTTACCACGTACCCAAAATGCTCCCCCGAAATTTTCAGCGGCTAACAAACCTGTTAAAAACAGCTACAAAAAAGCCCTGAAACCTTTCGGTTTCAGGGCTTTTTTGGTACGGCTGGAGGGACTCGAACCCCCGACCTACTGGTTCGTAGCCAGTCACTCTATCCAGCTGAGCTACAGCCGCATACCGTCAACTGCTCACTGACAGCTTAATTATATTATCACAGTCGACGGCAAAATGCAAGCTTTTTTTCCCAAAAGTCGAAAACTTTTTCAGAACTCCTTGAGGTAGAAATAATGCCCCCAGACACCCACCGCCGGCTCCACGGCGGCGAAGCACCGATAACCCAGCTTCTCATAGAAGCCCGGGGCCTGAAAACCGAAGGTGTTCACCTCCACCCGGCATGCGCCCAGACGGCGTCCTTCCTTCCCCACAGCTCCCAGAAGACGGCGGCCCAGTCCTCTCCCATGGCAATCATCAGCCGCCCAGAGAAGATCCACCACCACCACTTCATCGGCCCGCCATGCGGTGATCCCGCCCAGACAGACACCGTCCCCTTCCACGCGGCAGGAAAGATCGGCCGTCTCCTGAAAAAAAGCGGTGGTTATACTCCCCCAGGCCCAAACAAGACTGGACCTCCTCTGGCGCAAAGACCACCAATCGTTCCATTAAAAATCCTCCCCATCCAGGTCAAAGGGAGGCAGATCCCGAGGCTGGGCCACTGCGTCCCCCTCGTAGTCCACCTCCTCGGGCACCGGCTCAGAAATGGCAGCCGCGTCAGGGGCCAGATCCACCATTCCCTGCTTGTACTGCATCTCCTGCCACTGCTCCTTGGTAATGAGCACCTGGCGGGGCTTCGAGCCCTCAAAGGGGCCTACGACTCCCTTTTCCTCCATCTGGTCCACCAGGCGCGCAGCCCGGGAATACCCCAGTTTGAGCCGCCGCTGGAGCATGGAGACCGAGGCCATGCCGGTATCCACCACCACCTCGATGGCAGAGGGCAGCAGCTCGTCGTAGCTGTTGTCCACATCCTCGGGAGCGGAGCCGCCCACGCCTTTGCTCCCCTTCTCGTTGCCCGCCACGTTCCGCTCGATCTCATGGAGCACCGCTTCATCATACTGGGCAGAGCCCTCCTGCTTGACAAACTCCACCACGCGGGCCACCTCTTCATCGGAGATGAGACAGCCCTGGACCCGAGTGGGTTTGCCGGACCCCAGCGGGAAATAGAGCATATCGCCCCGGCCCACCAACTTTTCCGCACCGGTTTGATCCAGGATGATGCGGGACTCCAGAGAGGAAGCCACGGCGAAGGCGATGCGGGAAGGAATGTTAGCCTTCATGAGGCCGGTGATGACGTCTGCGGAAGGCCGCTGAGTGGCGATGACCAGGTGCATTCCGGCAGCACGCCCCATCTGGGCCACCCGGCAGATGGATTCCTCCACCTCCTTGGCGGCCACCAGCATCAGATCAGCCAACTCGTCGATGACCACCACCACCTGAGGCAGCTTGGACATCTCTCCGGAGCGGGACGCATGGGCGTTGTAGGAAGCCAGATCCCGCACGCCCACCTCGGAGAACATCCGGTAACGTTTCATCATCTCCGTCACCGCCCACTGCAGCGCACCGGCGGCCTTCTTGGGGTCTGTGACAACGGGGATCAGCAGATGAGGAATGCCGTTATAGATGCCGAGCTCCACCATTTTAGGATCCACCATGATCAGGCGCACCTCCTCGGGAGTGGCCTTATAGAGAAGAGACACAATGAGGGAGTTGGTGCACACCGATTTGCCCGAGCCGGTGGTACCGGCGATGAGCATGTGGGGCAGCTTGGCAATGTTGCCCACAATGCAGTTGCCTCCGATGTCCTTGCCCACGGCAAACGCCACCTTGGAGGCATGATTTCGGAACTCACGGGAATCGATCACATCGTGAATACACACGGGAGTGACCAGCTTGTTGGGCACCTCGATGCCCACCATGGAGATCTTGTTGGGGATGGGTGCGATACGCACCCCGGAAGCTCCCAGGGCCAGAGCGATGTCGTCGGCCAGGTTGGTGAGCTTGTTGAGTCGGACGCCCTGGTCTAACTCCAGCTCATATCTGGTGACCGAGGGGCCGCGGGTGACGTTGACAATGTTGGCGTCGATGCCGAAGGAGTGGATGGTGTCGGTAAGGCGGGCCTGGTTGGACCGCAGCTCTCCTGCCACACCGGCGGAGTCCCCCTCCTCCCCCGCGGTGAGCAGAGAGACCGGCGGATATTGATACACGGGGGCAGCCTGACTCAGGGTCTGCTCCACCTCCCGGCTCACCTGAGCAGCCGCCTTCTCGGCGTCTCCCCGCCTTACCTTGGCCACCGCGGGCTCCCGGACGATTTCCGGCATGGTGGGGATGATCTCTCCCCCTGAAAGCGGGACAGCGGCCGGAACGGACGGTACGGCCTGCTCCAGGATCTCCTCCTTGGGAAGCGGGAAAGGCTCCGGCGGGACCACAGGAGGCGTGGAAGGAATCTCTTCCGTAACCGGGGCGGACGGCTCCGGCGCCGGCGCCGGGTCTGTCCCGCCCAGGATCTGATCGGGGGCGGGCACTCTGGCCTTGCGGTCAAAAAAGCCTCGCTTGGAAGGGGCTGGTTCCTCCGGTTTTTCCTGCGGAAGCGGGCCGTCATCTACCGGGATATCAATGACGGGGCGGCGCTTCTCCCGTGGCGGGGCCACAGCACGGGCGGGCTTCGGCGCGGGCTCCGGCAGCTCCTCTTCCGCATACTCGGGATGGGGCCGGTTTTTGAACCAGTCCAGGATATCAACCGCAGTCACGTTACAGGCCGCCATGAGCATCCCCACCGCAACCAGAAAGAAAATGATTCCCGCACCGATCTTGCTGAACACCGCAATGAGGCCCTGGGACAGAATTCCGGACAGCACCCCGCCTGAAGCGAGCTCTCTGCCGCTCTGCCACAGCACCCCCGGCAGCGCCGCCGTCCAGGGATATTCCCCTTTAGAGAGCAGAAGGTGGAGAAAACCGCCGGCCAGTACGGGCATCAACATGGCACACCACACCCGCAGCCGCACGGGGCGGCCCCGGTGGAACGCCAGGATCGCACTGGCGATCAGCAGGGCCGGGGGCAGCAGCCAGTAGCCATAGCCGATCAGCCCTTTCACCGTCCCGCAGAAAAAATTGATGAAAAGGGCATCCACCCGGAAATAGCCAAGGGCGGAAAAAATGGCCAGCAGCAGACAGATCAGCGCCCCGATCTCCCGGCGAAAGGGCTTGGGCGCCGGCGCCTTCTGGCGGCTGGAGTTCCGACTTCCGCCGGAAGTCCGGCCCGAAGAGCCGCCGGAGCGCCCCGACGTTCCTCCTGTTTTCCGGGCAGTGTTGGTTTTCTTTTGTGTGGTGGCCATGGGATCATCCTTTCAGGAACCTCGCCCAGCAGAGGCGGCAATAAACTTTCAAGTTAAATCATACCGCAATTTCCTTTTCTTTTCAAGGGAAAAGCGGAGACCGGCACGGAAAAGGGCCTTCGATCCAAACGGACCGAAAGCCCTTTCTTTTTCCACTGCATCCTTTATCCGACCACAAATCCCGCGACCAGGGACACCGCGCCCACCGCCCAGCAGTAGTAGGCAAAGGCCCCGAATTTCCCCTTGCTGGCCAACAGGTTCACCAGTCGAATGGCAAAATAGCCCACCACGGCGGCGATCCCCATCCCCACCAGGCAGTGGGGCAGAATGGCCGGGTCAAGCCCGGCCTCCAGCGCATCCTTCAATTCCAGAATCGTAGCCCCCAGCACAGCAGGCAGAGACATGAGGAAAGAGAACCGGACGGCAAAGGAACGGTCATAGCCCCGGAGCATTCCGGTGGAAATCGTGATGCCGGAGCGGGAGATTCCGGGGAGCGTCCCCACGGCCTGGGCGCAGCCCACCGCCAGCGCGTCCACCAGAGTGGCGGTCTTGGCCGTTTTTCGGCCCTTCGACAGCCGGTCGGAGAAAAACAGCAGGAATCCGGTAGCCAGGAGGGCCAGAGAGACGAACGTGACGTTTCCGGTGGCCGATTCAACCACATCTTTCACAGGCAGGATCACAAACAAAGGCAGAGTCGCCACGATGATGAGAAGCACCAGCCGCCGGGCAGGAGGCGTCTGGACCTGCTGGCGGCCGCCGCGGCGGGAAAAGAGATCCCCAATGGCCCGGAAAAACTCCCGAATCATATCTACGATGTCATGCCAGTAATAGATAAAAATGGAGATCAGCGTTCCGAAGTGGAGCATGACGGAAAAAAACATCTGCTTGGATTCAATGTCCTCCATCCCGAAAAAGTGCTGAAACAGCGCCAGATGACCGGAACTGGAAACAGGCAGGAATTCGGTAATGCCTTGTAAAACGCCCATGAGGACGGACGAGAGATATGTCAATCTATTTCCCTCCAAAAAATCAGATTGCCCCGGAGTGGAGCATGCATATTTATATTACCACAGTTGCTCCAGTATTTCCAGAATCTTTTTCCGGCTGAAAAAAGAGCGGAGGTCACCCCCCGCTCTGCTCTGTCTCATTCTCTTTCTTGCGGGCTTCGATCTGTCCGTGAAGGCTCTCCAGCGCGTCAGAAAGTCCGCCCACTCGGTCGATCAGTCCCAGCGAGGCTGCCTCTTCCCCATAGATCACGCTGCCCACATCCCCGGTCAGTTCCCCCGTCTCCAGCATCAGCTTTAAAAACGCCTCCCGGGAGATTCGACTGTTTCGAGTGACGAACTGGACAATCCGCTCCTGCGTCCTCTGAAAATAGTAAAACATCTGGCTGACGCCGATTACAGTCCCCGACAGGCGCACCGGATGGATGGTCATGGCCGCGGACGGGGCAATGAAGGACGTTTTCGCCGCCACGGCCATGGGCACTCCTATGGAGTGGCCGCCGCCCAGAACCAGAGACACCGTCGGCTTTTTCATCCCGGCGATCATTTCCGCAATCCCCAGTCCGGCCTCTATGTCGCCCCCCGCCGTATTGAGCAGCACCAGCAGGCCGTCCACCTCGTCACTCTCCTCCACCATGGCCAAAAGCGGCAAAACATGTTCATACTTCGTTGTCTTAATGGACGGCGGCAAAATCTGGTGGCCCTCGATCTGCCCCACAACGGCCAGCGTGTGGATGGTTCCACGCGGCGTACAGATTCGGGTCGAGCCCAGTTCTTCAATTTCCCGCCGTTCCTCTTTGCGCATCTCCTCTTCCATACTCACCCTCCTTTCCCGCTCAGTATGTGCGGTCAGGGTCGTTTCTACCCATCAATACTTCTTGTATAACCCACCGTTTTCCTTCCTTTTGATCACAAAAAATCTTCGTCTCAAGTCTGGTAAAAAGCGGTCTTTTCTCTTCAAACATCTTCCTTTCGCAGACTTTCCACGCGTCCTTTTTGTTTACATAATTTAATTCTATAATTGCGTCTACAAATAGTTATGCACATTTTCCACCGAAGTTTCCACAAGCGCTTTTCCCTTCTGCCAAAAGAGTTTTCCACATTTTCCACCGTTTTGTCCACAAGGCTCTATCGCCGGTTTCGCCTCTTCTCCAATTTCAAATCCAGTCAACATAATCTTAATATTCCCTTCTGGCTAAAAAAATGGGCCGCAGATTTCTCTGCGGCCCATCCACGAAAGATTTTTTTACTCCCGCTCCCTTTCCTGGGCAATCTTGGTCTCCTTCAATCGGGCCTTGAGCTTCTCACCCCGACGCTTGACGCTCTCCAGAGCCTCCCGATCCCGTGTCGTTACACTCATGTGGCTGTACCGGTCACGGAAACGGCGGCTGAGCCGCTCGGCATGCGCAGCCAGCTCGTCGTACCGATCCTTGAGCGCCCGTCCAGTCTCGTCCAGCTCGTCCGGGATTAGATCATCCAGCCACTCTCTGGCCTCCACCAGCCGGTCGGAGAGCTCCGCCCGCCCCAGGTGAGCCTGAAGCCGCAGCTCGTCCCCTGCCTGCTGGAGCTTATCCAGCAGCTGAGAGGTCCGAACCAGCTGATAGATGGTAGCTGCGGTATCCGCGATCAGGATCCCCAAAAAGACCCCGTCCAGCACATAGCGGGGAATGGGGGAGATCCGATCCAACTGACCGGCTACCGCGGGATGGATAAAATAGAGGACCACAAAGGAGAGCACACCCCACATCAGGCAGACCCACAGGCAGATACGACCTTTGATATTGAACTTGTACATGCTGTAATCCCAATATTTGATGTGGGTCGTGGTCTCTAAAAACCAGCCTACAAAATACTCCCAGACGGACATGCCCACCGTAGCTGTGATATAAAACAGCACCGGATTGCCCATGAGGGGCTGAAACCAGCAGATCATCATCAGTACGCCCACCCCGTAAATGGGACACAGCGGCCCGTAAAGAAAGCCGCGGGGCACAAAGCGATGCTCCAGCACGGAACAGTAAACAGTCTCCATGCACCAGCCCAAAACGGAATAGACGATAAAATATAAAAATGCGATGCTGATGGGAAGGCCAAATAAAACAGGCTCGGTCATGGACTCACTCCTCGGGTTCACCCGGCGCGGTCAGCGCCTCCAACACCTCGTTATAGATCCGCTCCGGCTGGGCGCGGAAATTCTCGATCAGCCGGTCCGCCTGAGCATCGGAGGGACACAGCAGTTCGATGGTCAGCAGATTGCCGCCGTCGTCATCCAGGGTCATGCGGGCGACAATGGATCCATCTCCGTTTTTCCGCTTCTCCCCCCGGATCTGCGCATTCCGCCGGAGGGCCGCGTTGACCGGAGCCAGGTCCTGATTGCACCGGCGGCGGACAGAGTATGGCAGGCTGCTCTCACAGGCGGCTGAATTGGTCCGCCCCTTCTCCGTGATGAGATAGCAGTCCCCGTCGTATGTCAGGTGGCCGCTCTCCACCAGTTCCGCCGTGGCCTCCGCAAAGTCAAAGTAGTCTACGCCCTCATGACGCATGGACAAGTCGGAGAGGGTGTCGAAATCGATGGGCCCGGCTGCGTGGGACATCAAATAGAGTTCCAGCATCTTAATGTCCAGTTTGTCGTGAATAAATCCGTATCGGGCCATAGCAGATTACTCCTTCCCCTGTTCCACGGCCCTCCGCTGCTCTTCCTCCCGCGCGGCCTTGACGGCGGCCTGGGCCTCTTTCTCCGCCTGATAGTTGGCCAGCTCACCCGGGGTGATGGGCGTGATGACGATGGTGATGATCCGCTTGCTGTCCGCCCCCACAGAGACGTAAACACGGCTTTTGGGGCTGTACCGGGTCAGCTCGTCCGCCACACCCTCTTCATGCTGGCTGGTAAGGCGGTTGATCTCCCAGATGATCTGGTCGCACTCCTCGTTGGCCAAAACCGCCAGGAAGGTGCCGGAATAGTTGGAGGCGCCGCCGCGGATCTCCTTGTCGTCATCCAGGCACCAGGTGATGACCGCCTCGGTGAGCTTTCCAGCTTCGTTGGCGGTGAGCGTCACCCAGTGGCGCTTATCCTGGGGAGCATACCCCGACCCATAGATATAGACCGGCATGGCCATAGTCTTAGTCTGGTAGACAGAGAGGCTCACATTGTCCAGCAGCTCCTCCGGCGTGCAGGACCAGCAGCCGTCCTCCACCTCCACCGGGATGGGTGAAAATTTGGGGCGCTCCGGTTTCTTCTCTTCTTCCTTGGCTTTCTTTCGTTTGGTGAGAAAATAGACAATCGCCAGCAGGATCAGTATCATAATAATTTCGGGCATATCAGAGACACCTCACTCGATTTCTATGTGAAATTATATTATACCTTTCTTTAAAAAAAAAGGCAAGCATATGTCTATCTACATGGCTGGTTTTATCCAATGCGGAACCATTTTCATCTCTTTTTTCTGTCTGCGCTCCGACACGCCGCGACGCCCCGCGGAAGATGAAATCTTCCGCGGGGCGTCCTCTTTGTTTGTTCCCCAGCTCCGGTATGTCTCCTCATTCCGGGGCTGCGTCGTTCTTCTCCCGTTCCGAGCGCACAAAGGCCACCGTAATACATCCTAACACCAGGATGTTTGCAAATACCACGGTAGAGCCATAGAGCTGAGAGCTCCGAGCAATGCTCAGTCCGAGCAGGACGAAGGCCAGAATAAACATCATCCGTCTGGCGGCCACGCTCTCCCGACGCCCACGGATGGCCAGGCTCAAATTGAACAGCCACAGGAGCACCACCGCTCCTCCCAGGCCATAGATCGCGTATTGAAATACCTCCAGCCAGCTCATATTGCCTCTCCTCCTCTGCGTCCCGTCTTTGCCCGCCCAGTGCTCTGCGCCTGCTCCTTTTCGCTCAGGGCGGCAAGATCATAGTTTTGATTCAGTTCTAAAAATGCGTCGTTGAACTCCCTGGAGATCCGCTTGAGCAAAGCCATCCGATGCTCCTCCTGACCAGTCAGAAAGCGTGTAAATGCATTTTCCCGGTTGACGCTGTCAACCGTGGAAAGGTCTTGGCACCCCTCGATAAAAACGCAGGCCAGGAAGCACAGGTCGGTGATTGGCTGCCCAAATTGCTCCCGCAGGCGGCGGCTCCTGCGGCTGCGGCGGCGGACCTCCACCGCGGCGGCCTCAGCCCTCTGATAAAGGCCGGCAGCCTCCTCCTCCGCTCCCACGCGCAGGATCGCCCGAAGTTCTTCCGGCTGTTGTTCCGGCGGAAAGGGATGGACGCCGCCGCCAACTCGCCGCACCGCCAGCCGCCGCGTGGGCGGACAGGGACTGACCAGGTTGGAAAGGCCGAGAAATGCCTCGGCAAACCGATCCACCGCGAAGCGGAGTTCTTTCTCTCCCCGCCGGGAAAATAGAAATGCCAGGATGATGGCCGCAACCATCGCCGCGTAACCGATTCGAATCGCCACCGCGCCCATAGCTTCTCCTCCTTTCCGGGCTGTCAGCAGCAGCCCCAGCCCTTCCACCCCTCAAAACCGGCCCATTTCCCCGTCTCCTCGTGAGATCCCGGAGACTCTTTTCCCGCCTCCTCCGGCGCCTCTGGGTCTGAGGGATCAGCCGCCTCCGGTGAATTTCCCTCCGCCTCCGGCGACGGCTCAGCCAACAGTGTGCGCTTCAGCCTCTCCAGCTCATCAGCGGTCAGTTCCCGGCGCAGTCTCTGGGCCGCCTGGGCCGCCGGGTCTTTGTCGGCGTCGGACCCACGCACCGCCGCCCCATCCGCCCATGTTTTCTGCTGGCGGCGTGCGGCGCTCCAAAGTCTGTCGGCGTACTCCCTGCGGTCCGGCCCCGAGGCCACCGGGGTCGCTGCCACAACTCCCACCGACACCAGAACCAGTTTCAAAGCGGCCAGCGCCGGAGCGTAGCTGGGATACTCAGTGGTGATGCCCTCTAAGTAAAGCCTGCTGAAAAAGGAAAAGTGGGCAATATTAAACGCCAGGTAGCCCGCTAAAAGAAGGTAAGCCGCCCGACAGCCCGCCTTCCCCCGCCATCCCTTGGGAGTGGCGCTGCAGATTGCCCCGATCAGGATCACCCCGCACAGGAAGAGCTCCATCAAAAGTGGGATCGGTGCTTCTGCGGGCAGCCCCGCAAGATGCCCGCGCAAAAGATAGAGCTCCCCGCCCACGGCCAGAAGGAACGCGGCGGTGGATACGATGGGCCGCGACCGCATAGTGTTGTCCATTGTGCCTTCTCCTCTCCAAAGTCGTAACTTCCGGTTCCGTCTATCCTAAATACATTGCAAGTGCCATGCCAAGTTTCCGATCCGGGCTCAGCCCTCCGTCCGGAAGTTGGAAATATCCAGGCCGTATCGCTCCATCTTTCGGTAGACGGTTCTGCGGGAAAGCCCCAGAAGCTCCCCTGCCCGGCTCACGTTTCCTCCGCTGAGAGACAGGGCTCTGCGGATCTGCCGCAGCTCAATCTCCCGCAGAGAGCAGCCGCTTCGCCCCGCCGCCCCGCTGCCGGCCTCCGGCTGCATGGGTTCCTTTCCCATCTCTTCGGCCGTCTCACCCAAAGCGGCGGCACGAATATGCTCCGGAAAGCACTCTGGGCCGATTTGATCGGACTTGGCCAAATAGATCGCCCGCTCCACGGCATTTTCCAACTCCCGGACATTTCCCGGCCATTGATAGCGGCACAAAAGAGCATATGCCTCCGGCGAGAGCCCCGTCATCCGGCAGTGAGGCAGATCCGAGGCGTATTTCCGAAAGAAATAGTCCGCCAGAGACACGATGTCGCCCTGTCGATCCCGCAGAGGCGGAATGCGGATGTCAAAAACGTTGAGCCGGTAATAGAGGTCGCTGCGGAATTCATTCCGCTCGATGGCTTTAATGAGGTTCTGGTTGGTTGCCGAGATCACCCGCACATCCACCTTGACCGTCTTGCTGGAGCCGATCCGGCTGACCTCCCGGGTTTGAAGCACCCGCAGCAGGCTCACCTGCACGTCGAACGGCATGTCGCCGATCTCATCCAGAAAGATGGTCCCTCCATTGGCCAGCTCAAACTTTCCGGCCCGCCCATCCCGGTTGGCCCCTGTGAAGCTGCCACCCTCATAGCCGAAAAGTTCACTCTCGATCAGGCTTTTGGGCAAAGCCCCGCAGTTGATGTCCACAAAGGGCTCCCGCCGACGGGCGCTGGCATTGTGGATCGCCTGGGCAAAAAGCTCTTTTCCTGTGCCGCTCTCCCCGCTGAGAAGGACATTGGAGTTGTTTCCGGCCGCAACCCTTGCCAGCTCCACCGCATCCCGCAGGGCCGGGGAACCGCCGATGATGTCGTCAAAGCGAAACCGGGCATCCGACCCAACGATCCGGCTGACCTTTCGATGCAGGGTCTCCGCCGTCTCAAACATGACCACGCAGGAGCCCGCATCGGCCCGCTGAATGGAAAAGGACAGCGACATCGTCTGGGTCCCCCGTTCAATGGTGACCAGGCGGTCCGTCACCCCGCGGCGAACCTCCGACTCCCTCAGGGCCCGTCTCCCGATCAGCTCAAAGAAGGCAGCTCCCTCCAAGGCCTCCCGGGGCAGCATCAAAAGCCGCGCCGCGCCGGCATTGGCCTGCACAACAGTCAGATCCTGGTTCAGCAGCAGAATCCCGGACGGCCAGGTCTCTATGATGATACTCAGATTGCGCCGCAGGTGATCCAGCGTCTCAAAGGTCTCCCGCATCTTCATCTGCCGACGGATATTCTCCGCCACCGAAACCGCAAGAGCCAGCGTCTGTGCCCCCACCTTCTCATAGGGGCTGATGAGGCAGATCCCTCCCGCCACGGAGCCATCCGGACGAAAGATGGGTGCGCCGGTACAGCCCCATTTGCGGCTGGGGCCAAAATAGTGCTCCTCGCTGAACACCTGGACCGGCTGCCCTGTCTCCACCGGTGTGCCCACGCCGTTTGTGCCGATCCTCCGCTCGTTGCGGTTGCACCCCTCCACCATTCCTCCAGCCCGGATGATCTGCTGCAGATCCTCGTCCCCGGTTACCTGAAGGACATACACCTCCTCGTCGCAGACCGTCATCACGAATCCGGCTCCGGTGGCAAACTCCCGCAGGCTCTCCACAAAGGGCAGTGCCACATCACAGAACTCCCGCCGCTGCCGACACCGCTCCGCCAGTTCCTCCCCGGTCAGGATACGGGGCAGCCGGGTATCCATTCGAACGCCAAATGCCCGGGAACGCTTCCACGACTCCAGAATAACGGGACGGACGACTGATGGGTCAAAGGGCTCCCCCCTCTGAAAGGCGCGCTTTGCCGCCAGGACCTTTTCCTGGTCCACCCACATAAAGGGACCTCCTCTCTGCTCTTGCTCTTTCCTCTATTATCCAGGCCCTCTCCATTCCCGTCAAGGGAAACCGCGCAGTTTATTGGTTTTGTTTTAAATTTTTTTGCTTTATTACACAAATTTATTTAAACTATGAATTCTATTTTTATCTACTATGTGACACAATAGCACATTATGTGTTATTGTGTCACACTTTTTTGTCACACTCCATGTCACACTTGCGACGCCCTATTCTCCGTTTTATGATACGCAGTCTTGTCTGTGTGGAAGTCACAGGCCGCTTTTCTCAGCACGGTGCAAAGTTGGCATGCGTCTTGCAAGATATTTAAGTGCACACCAAGCGTACATCCCGCCGCCGCAGAGTACGGAAAGGAGGTCGGCACAGCGAGGGAGAAAGAGCGGCGAATGTACCTGCAAGTCTTGACACGACAAAGAGGAGGCGTAAAAATGAGCGAAACCACCGAGAAAAAAGTCGTCACACCCGAGGGCTTCCTGTCCGGCACCTTTCCTCTGAAAAAGCGTGCCTACGGTGCCGAACAGCCCGGTATCAAAATTGGACCGTTCATGATCCGCATACCCCTCATCCACCACGAGTGGTCCTGGACCGAGATGGCTGCCGCCCTGTTTTTGGGCGTGGCTTGTCTGGGCGCCGGCGTCACCACCACCATGACCACTTTCGGCCTGGATGACCCCGCCAACATTGCCGCACTCGGCTTTGATGAAAACAGCGTGTTTCTCATGGCCCTGACCTTCGGCGTTCTAAATGCGATTTGCTACTATCTGCCCTCTCTGATGGGTGACCCGGTCGTCCCCGGCTGGATCACTCCCGCCCTGCCCCTGACGCTGAAATTCCTGCAGCAGTGGGATCTTCCCAACTATGCCACAGGCCAGGTAGACCGAATCTATGCCATGATCGCCCTGCAAATGCTGGTAGCCCTGTGCTTCCTTATTATGGGCGCCACCGGTTTGGGCCGGATGCTGGTAGACGCGGTCCCTATGGGCATCAAGGCCGGGATTGTCCTGGGCGCCGGAATCACAGCCGGCATCAATGTGTTCTCCGCCCGGATGCCCAAGGCTCCCTGGACGGTTGCCATCGCTGTTTTGATGTCCTATTTCTTCCTGTTCAACCCTTGGTTTGCCCGTAAGGCCCAAACCAGCAATTTCTGGCGTGTCATACGAAACCAAGGTGTCGTCCCGGCACAGCTCTTTGCCATTATCCTCGCGCCCGTCCTGCTGAAGGAGATCCCTCTGCCCGTAATCCAATGGGGGCTGACGCCTCTGAGCTTTGGCTTTGTGCTGGAGCACTTTACCATCTTTGGAATCGGGTTCCCGGCAGCCTCTTTCTTCCTGGCCGCCATTCCCAGCGCCCTGACCACCTATATCATCGCCTTCTCCGATTTCGTGCTGGCCAAAGAGGTCGTTACCGAGGCCACCGCCCACCGCAGCGATGAAACTGTCATTTTTGACGCTGGCCGCTCCAACCTGGTGAGCTTCCTGCGCAACGCCATCATGTCCCTCTTTGCCCCTTGGGTGCCCATGTGCGGCCCACTGTGGGCCTCCGGCCTCCTGACCATCACCGAGCGCTACAAGCGCGGCTATAATACCCTGCACACCTACTGGGACGGCGTCTGCACCTTCCGCGCGGCCACCGTCATCGCCGTGCTGATCCTTCCCCTTGTCACCCTGATCAAGCCTGCCTTTGCCATCTTCTTCGGCATCACCATGGGCGTGCAGGCATTCGCCTGCGGCAACATCGGGATGCGCATGTGCTCCACCGCCAACGACCGGGGCATCGCGTGTATCATTGCCGCCGCCCTGGCCTACTACACTCCCGCCCAGGCTCTGCTGGTGGGCGTCATTGTATGGCTGGTTGTGGACGCCACGGAAGTCTTTCGCAAAAAAAGACAGCCCGAGCAGGCCTGATCCTCCGCCCATGCGGGGCGGACACACAGAAAGCAGAGGTGAACCATGAGACAACTGATGATCAAACCCACGCTCTACCGCTACGACACCGCCGCTGCGTTTGCCGAGGCTTTCGGCCTCGGTCCCGGCGACCTGGTCATCACCAACGAGTACATCTATAAGCCTTATTTCGGTGCCCTGGACTTGAAATGCGACGTACTCTTTCAAGAGAAATACGGACAGGGCGAACCCTCCGATGACATGGCAGAGGCCATGTACCGCGACATCAAGGATCACCACCGGCGGATCATTGCCGTGGGCGGCGGCACAGTGATAGACATTTCCAAGCTGTTTGCCCTGAAGGACCCCTCCCCCATTTTGGAGCTCTACGATGGAGTCCGTCCGGCAGTCAAGGAGAAAGAGCTGGTCTTGGTTCCCACCACCTGCGGCACCGGCAGCGAGGTCACCAACATCGCCATTCTCGCCCTGAACAGCCGCGGAACCAAAAAAGGCCTGGCTGCCGACGCAATGTACGCTGACTCCGCGGTACTTGTGCCTGAGCTGCTCTCCGGCCTCCCATTTCGCTTTTTCGCCACCAGCTCCATTGACGCTCTGATTCACGCCGTGGAATCCAGCCTCTCTCCCAACGGAAATGAAACGACCCGCCTCTTTGGCTACCGAGCTGCCGAGATGATTCTGCGGGGCTACCAAAAAATTGCCGCCAACGGCCCAAATGCCCGCATCCCCCTGTTGGGTGATTTTCTGCTGGCCTCCACTTACGCCGGAATCGCCTTTGGAAACGCCGGCTGCGCGGCAGTCCATGCCCTGTCCTATCCCCTGGGCGCCAAGTACCACGTCGCTCACGGAGAATCCAACTATGCTTTGTTCGATGGCGTGATGCGCAACTACCTGGAATTGGACCGTGGTGGTGAGATGGCTGCTCTAAGCGCCCACCTGGCCGGTCCCCTGGAGTGTTCTCCCGAGCCTGAAGCAGTCTTTGCCGCCCTGGACAGCCTGCTGAGTACTCTGATGCAGAAAAAGGCGCTTCGGGAATACGGGGTAACGGAAGAAGATCTAACCGAGTTCACCGATTCCGTTTTGCTCAATCAAAGCCGTTTGATGGCCAACAACTTTGCTCCTCTGGACCGGGACCGGATCTACCGGATCTACCAGGCCCTGTTTTGATCTTTGCCTTCCAACCTTTCTCCATGTCACCCCCTGTCTCCCACAGGGGCAAACGTTCGGAGGGCGGGCAGACACGGCTGCCCGCCCTCCGAACGCTGATTGAAAAGGGCTCCGCCTTCTTTGGCAGTCGTGCTCCAAAAAGGCCTGGCACGTTTATGGCTCAGATACTTCCCATCTCGTTTTTTGTTGCTTCGGTACATTCCCGCAAAACAGCTTTCTTTGGATAAAAAATGCTTGCAAAACGCAAAGCACCGTGTTATAATATACCTCGTGCTTAGGGTTCCACCACAAAATGCGTCCGTAGTTCAATTGGATAGAGCGTCAGATTCCGGTTCTGAATGTTGGGGGTTCGAGTCCCTCCGGGCGTACCAAGCTGCCAGTCAATAACCATTGACTGGCAGCTTTTTTATCACGGAACGATCTTCTACTGTCGAGGGAAACAACAGATATGAAATTCTATTTTGCACCTATGGAGGGAATTACCGACCATGTGTTCCGCAGGATCCACCATCAATATTTTCCCGGAATCGATAAATACTTCACTCCATTTTTATCTCCCACGCAGGACGGCCGTTTTCCCAACCGGGCACTTCGGGATGTGCTCGCCGAAGAAAATACCGGACTGCCTGTGGTTCCTCAGCTCCTCACCCGCCATGCCGCGGATTTTCTCTGGGCTGCCCGCCAGCTGGCTGAAATGGGATATTCGGAAATCAACCTGAATCTGGGCTGCCCCTCCGGAACCGTGGTCGCCAAAGGGAAAGGAAGCGGACTGCTGGCCGACCCGGCGGCACTGGAGCGCTTTTTAGATGAGATATTCGCCCATACCCCTGTGCCGGTCTCCATCAAAACTCGGCTGGGCATGAAAGAGCCGGAGGAGTTTTTTCATCTGCTGGAGATCTATAATCAATACCCCATCCATGAACTTACGGTGCACGCCCGGGTGCGGACGGATTTCTACCGGGTCCCAGTGCGGCAAGAGGCTTTTGGATGGGCCCTGCAGGGCAGCAAAAACCCGGTTTGCTGCAACGGTGATCTCATCACTCCCGAACAACTCTCCACGTTTGAAGCGCGGTTCCCGGAATCGCCCGCGGTTATGCTGGGCCGTGGATTGGTGGCAGATCCGGCTCTGGTCCGCCGTGCCCGAGGCGGAGCGCCCGCAGACCGGTCGACCCTGCGCCGTTACCATGATGCCCTTTTGGACGGTTACAGCTCCGTCTTTGGAAGCCGCCGCAACGCCTTGGGGCGCATGAAGGAGATCTGGTTTTACCACAACTGCCTTTTTGAGGGCGGCGAATCCTACATGAAAAAGCTGAGGAAAACCACCGATCCCACCGAGTACCGGGATCTCACCGATCGAATCTTTGCGGAACTGCCCCTGCGGTCAGAAGGAGCGTTCCCCCAGTGGTGACGGGACGCCCGGCCATAAAAAGGGGCCCTGGCCTGCTCTTTGCGCAGGCCAGGGCCCCTTTAACAGACGACGGGGCGCGGCTTTTCGCCGCGCCCCGCTCTGTCGGAGAGAAAATGAATACTTGTACTGTTTTGATTTTGGAGATCAGCCAATCCCGCCCAAGAGTGCGCCCGCAATCAGAGCGACCACAGCCAGGATGCAGTAGACATACTTGCCCAGAGGATAGAACCAGTTGCCGATGGGCTTGGGAGAACCCTCGTTGACGTTCTTGAGAACATACTCCTTGCCGGCGACCCAGAAGAACATGACACCAGCCAGGAACGCGCCCAGGGGGCAGATGTAGATAGAGACGATATCCATCCACTGGGAGGTATAGCCCTGGATCAGGAAGGCCACGATGCCGCCGAACACGCCGATGATAGCCACGGCGGGAACACGCTTGACCTTGAAGCGCTCCTGAAGCATGGCCACAGGGGCCTCATACAGGTTGACGATGGAGGACAGGCCGGCGAAGAGGACGGCGACATAGAACACCACGCCCACGATCCGACCGCCGGGCATACCGTTGAGTACGTTGACCAGGTAGACGAACATCAGGCCCGGGCCACCCTTGGACAGCTCGGCGCCGCCGGCGGCCATGGCCGGAATGATGACCAGAGCGGCCAGCATGGCAGCCATGGTATCAAAGAAGGCCACATTGCGGGCAGAGCTGGGAATGGCCTCGTTTTTCGGCAGATAGGAGCCGTAAATGACAGAGCCGTTGCCTGCCACGGACAGAGAGAAGAACGCCTGGCCGAATGCGAAGATCCAGACCTTGGGATTGGCAAGGCCGGCAGGCTGCATAGTGAAGATGTACTTGTAGCCCTCGTGAGCGCCGGGCAGAGTGAAGATATAAATGCCCAGAGCCACGAACAGGAAGAACAGAACAGGCATCATGATCTTGTTGGCCTTCTCAATGCCGTCGGCCACGCCCATGGCCATGATGACCAGGCTGATGACCAGACCAATGACCAGCCAGAGCCCGTTTCCGGCTCCGCCCAGAACCGCGGACACGCTCTCGCCGATGGACGCGGTCTCAGGAGCGGTGGCGCCGAAGGCACCGCCGATGGCGTTCATGTCGGTACCGAGGGCAAACAGGCCGCCGGTGATGGACATGAAGGTATACTTGAAGATCCAGCTCAAAACCACAGTGTAACCGATGGCCAGGCCCATAGCGCCGAGAATGGGGATCCAGCCAATGATCTCACCGGTCTTTTTGTTGCCGGTGCGGATCTCAGTACATTTACCAAAAGCGCCGATCGGACCGGCAGATGCGGCGCGGCCCAGTGCGAACTCTCCAATGACGCCGGTGGCGCCAATCAGAACGACAAAGATAAAATAGGGGATCAGGAAAGTCAAGCCACCGTAAGTAGAAACCATAATGGGGAAACGCCAGATATTACCCATGCCGACAGCAGAACCAATACAGGCAAGGATGAATCCCCACTTGCTTTGGAAACCGTCGCGTTTTTCCACAGTTGTCTCAGGAGCTGCCATAAAAATCCACCTCTCTCTTAAGTTTCGCGGATCATTCTCTCTCCAAACGCCTCTCAAACAATGAAAGATCAGAGAACACGGGCGTCCGCAGGAATCGATTTTATCAATTTGCGGACGCCCGTGTTCTTCAGCTGCACGCTTCTCCGTGGTACAGTACGTTAGAATTGTCGCCTCTCAGCAGGACTGCGTCCGAAACTGCCACTTTCCGGCCGCGCCTGTATCAAAGCTTAAAATTACTTGTTGGGATAGGGCTCCAGGAAGGCGTGGAAGTGACGCATGGGCAGCTTGTGGCCCCAGACGATACGCATGTTGGGGATGCTCTCACGATCCTTGTAAAGCTGAGCCACAGCGGCGATGACATAATCCAGGTGCTCCTGGGTCAGACGGCTGCGGTCGATGGCGAAGCGGACCACGTTGGCCAGCTCGGCCTGCTGCTCGGGAGTCTTCAGGTCGTACTCCATGGAGAAGTCGCCCAGCTCGGATACGCGGATACCGTAGCGGCGGATCAGCTCCAGAGAGAAGCCGGTGCCGGCGAAGGTGGTGTGATCGCGCTTGCCGTCGAAGAACTCGTCCATGTTGATGTACACAGCGTGGCCGCCGGCGGGAAGCACGACGCCCTTGACACCGGCCTTGTAGAAGCCCTGAGCCAGGTACTCGCACTGCTTGGCGCGGTCATGCTGATAGTCGAAGTCGCAGGACTCATAGAGGCCGGCAGCCAGAGCCATGATGTCGCGGCCGGACATGCCGCCGTAGGAGTCGTTGCCGTAGCAGGAGATCTGCTTGACCTTGATGAGCACGCCCACGTCGGTCTTGACGGTGCCGTCCTCGTTGAAGTCGGAGAACTTCTTCCAGAACAGGCCCTTGTCGCGGAAGGCCAGCATGCCGCCCATGTTGGCGTGGCCGTCCTTCTTGGCGGACATGGTGAACGCGTCGCAGTAAGAGAACATCTCGGTGGCGATCTCGGCGATGGACTTGTCGGCGTAGCCTTCCTCGTTCATCTTGATGTAGTAGCAGTTCTCAGCCCAACGAGCCACGTCGAATACCAGAGGAATGTCGTACTTGTGGGCCACGCGGTTGATCTCGCGGATGTTGGCCATGGAGACAGGCTGGCCGCAGATGGGGTTGTTGGTGATGCAGGTGAAGATCAGAGGCACATTGTCCACGCCCACGGCGTTGATCAGCTGCTCCAGCTTCTCGATGTCCATGTTGCCCTTGAAGGGGTTCTTCTCGTACTTACCGCCCTCGGGAACTTCGTACAGCAGTTCCTTGTTGTACAGGTTGCGGGGGATGGAGCCCATCTGCTTGATGTTGCCCTCGGTGGTGTCGAAGTGGCCGTTGGAGGGGATGGTGAAGACCTTGCCGGGATAACGGGCGGCCAGGATCTTCTTCACGATCTCCATCAGCACGGACTCAGCGGCACGGCCCTGCTGGATGATGAAGCTGTTGGGGCGCTCCATCTGAGCGGCGCCGCCGTTGAACAGGCCGCCCTCGTACTCGCAGAGGAACAGCTCGTCCATCATCTTCTCCAGGTCGCGGCAGTCGGTGCGGACCAGGTCGATGCTCTTCTTCCAGTTCTTCTCGCCGCCGCGCTCAAAGATATCGCGGAAGGTGTCGAGCAGGACATAGTAGCCGGTGTTGCGGCCATAAGCCTCATCGCCCAGGAACAGGGTGGCCCACTGCTGGTTGGTCATGGCGGTGGTGCCGGAGTCAGACAGCATATCGACAGTCAGCAGTCCGGAGGGGAAAGCGAACTCGTTCCAGTGGGTGGCGTTCAGAGCACGCTCACGCTGCTCAACAGTAGCCTGGGGCAGATCGCGCACAACGTACGCGCAGTGCTGAGGCATTTCAACATCCAAGGGATAGTGCTTCACATTTTTGTCCATTTTGTTTACCTCCATTTGATTTGGCGCTTTGCGCCATCATTTCATGAGAGGATACCCCGGTCGTCGGAAGCCGGCTTTCATTCCCCGGACCCTTGCGACTAGCGGACAGCACCTTGCGAGAATTATATTATCATCATTTTCTTCTCATGTCAAGAATTTGATGTGAAATATTGCCCAAAACTATTGAGTCCGTCTTGTGTATTTTCGCCATATCCCCTTTTACTCTGTAAATAATGATAAATTTTTTATCATTATTGTCAGTTTCATCTCTTGCATCCTTTCTCATTCCATGTTATGATAATTAAAATTCAACTGGAAAAAGTCATAGAAACCGACATTTTTTTCATATTTTTAATCGGGAGGGAGCCCTATGAACCGCGCCATGCTCAAACAGTACACCAAGCTTGTGGAATTTTTGGGTTTGACTCTTGGTCCGAGCTACGAGCTCACTCTTCACGACATCAACGGCAAGACCAGTTCCATTGTCGCCATCGTCAACGGCAGCATCAGCGGCCGCGATTTAAATTCCCCGCCCACCAGCATGGCTTTGAAGGCTGTGGAGGACAATGCCGCAGGAAAGGATTACCGAATCAACTACACCGGCCTCACCAACAGCGGGAAAGTCCTGCGTTCCTCCACCTATTATATTAAGGATTCGGGCGGACATCTGGCCGGGATGCTCTGCATCAATTTTGACGACAGCAAATTTCAGGCCTTTACCAGCCAGCTTTTTCAGCTCATCCATCCAGATAACTACGTGGAGAACAATATCGCTATCCGCAGCGATATTCTGGAGCCCGACATGGAAGGCGGAGAGACCGAGCACTTCAACGACTCGGTGACTTCCGCAGCCTATGGCGTGGTACAGGATGTGCTCAACGAGGACGGCATCCCTGTGGATCGCCTGACCCAGACCGAGAAGATCCGCATCGTTTCCCAGCTGGAGCAGCGGGGAGTTTTCCGCCTCAAGGGGGCCGTGGAGCATGTGTCCAAGGCCCTGCAGTCCTCCCCCGCCAGCATCTACCGCTATCTGACCAAAGTCCGCGAGGAGGGTGAGGCCAAGTGAAGCCGATCCGTCTCCTTACTCCGGAACTGCTGAAACCTTTCCGCTCCGCCTGCTCTGCCGAACGGCTTTTCGGCTCCCGTTCCCTGTGCGCCCACACCGCCGGGACAGCGGAGAGCTTTTATTTGGCAGGGGATATTCCCGCGGCGCTCTCCCTGTCCGGCGGCGTGCTAACCGTTGTCTCTCCCGGCCTGCCGCCTCTGGAGCCCATTCTCTCTTTTATTCTGGAGCGGCCGGAGATCGGGGAGATCGACGGCACACTGGCCTTCTGCGCCGCCCTCAGGGAACGGATGGGGGGCGAGCTGGAGAGCTCCTGGTTCATGCGCTGCGACACGCCCCGTTTCCCCGCACCGGACCCCTCCCTGCGCATTTCATCCGATCCGCCGCCGGAGGAGATCTTCTCCGTCCTGCAGCAGAGCCACCCCTTTTATCGGGAGCATCTGCGCTTTGCCCCCTGGGCAGAGGAGTGCTCCCGCTGGCGGGCCCTGGGCCTGACTGAGCTCTACGGGCTGCTCTGGGAGGGACATTGGGTGGGTACCGGGCGTATCCTGTCTCAGGACGACGCGGCAGGGGCCATCGGCGCGGTGGCGGTGATCCCCTCCGCCCGGGGCCGGGGCTTCGGGCGCCAGATCTCCGCCTTCCTGACCCGGCGGGTCCTGGAGCTGGGCAAGACCCCTGTGCTCATCAGCGGTTACGACGAGGTGGCCGCCCTCTACCGCTCCATCGGCTACACTGAGCAGGGCCGCTGGGGCGAGCTCTATTTGAATCGCTGCCGCTGACGGAGGGGAAATCGTGAGCTATCGGAAACGTACCGTCTATCTGATCCTGGGCCAGGTGGTCTCCGCCATCGGGATCGTGGGGATGGTCCAGGCCAACATCGGCCTGGACCCCTGGAACTGCCTGCACCAGGGCCTGAGCAATATCTCCGGGCTGTCCTTCGGCATCTGCACCATATTGGTGGGCTCCTGCGCCATTTTTATTTCCTTTTTGCTTAAAGAGCCGCTGAGCCTCGGCACCGTGGTCAACGTGCTCTGTCCGGGCCTTCTCATCGACCTTATCCAGCGCTTTCATCTGATTCCCCGGATGAACGGGCTGTGGAGCGGCATCGCCATGATGCTGGCCGGGCAGGCGGTGCTGGCATTGGGTACCTACTACTACATGGCGGCCGCCATGGGCGCGGGCCCCCGGGACTCCCTGATGGTGGCGGTCTCCCGGCCGCTCCGCCTCTCCCCCGGCCTCTGCCGGAGCGCGCTGGAGGTCCTGGCCGTCCTGCTGGGCTGGCTGATGGGGGCCAAGGTCGGTGTGGGCACCGTTCTCTCCGCCCTCACGATCGGACTTTTTCTTCAGGGGGTCTTTGCTCTCTTCCATTATGATCCCAAGGCTGTACACCACGCCAGCTTTTCCGAGCTGTGGACGGTGTTCCGCGGCTGGGTGTCCGCCCGCCGTCACCAGCCGCCGGAAGCAAAGGAAGCGGAGCCCGCCGACGACTCGGCTCCCTCCGCCCCGGTCTGATTGCTCCATACCAACAGAAAGAACGCCTTTCGTCCGCAGTTCAGGACGAAAGGCGCTCTTTTTTTTGTGCTGTTTTCGGCACTCTTACAGCTTTCCCTCTCCCATCAGGATGGTCATCACCGCCTTCTGGGCGTGGAGGCGGTTCTCCGCCTCGTCGAAGATCTCCTCCGCGTGCTTTTCAAAGGTCTCTGCGGTGATCTCCTCCCCGCGGTGGGCGGGCAGGCAGTGCTGGACCATGCACCCGGAGTGCGTCAGGGCCATCAGCTTTTCATTCACCTGATAGATCCCCTCAAAGGCCTTGCGGCGCTTGGCCGCCTCCCCCTCCTGGCCCATGGAGGCCCACACATCGGTAAAGACGGCATCGGCGTCGGCGGCCGCCTCCCCGGGATCCCGGGTGAGGGTGAACTTTCCGGCGGTTTTGGCAAATTCCAGCACCTTGGGGTCGGGGTCGTAGCCCTCGGGGCAGGCCACCGCCACCTCCATGCCGCACTTGAGACCGCCCACGATGAGGGAGTTGGCCATGTTGTTTCCGTCGCCGATAAAGGTGAGCTTCAGCCCGGCCAGCCGGGTCATCTTTTCCCGGATGGTCATGAGGTCGGCCAGCACCTGGCAGGGGTGGGCAAAGTCGGTTAGGCCGTTGATGACCGGGATGTCCGCATACTTTGCCAGCTCCTCCACCTCTTCCTGGCCGTAGGTCCGGATCATAATGCCGTCACAGTAGCGGGAGAGGACCCGGGCAGTGTCCTCAATGGGCTCTCCCCGGCCGATCTGGCTCTCCTTGCCGGAGAGGAAGAGGGCATGGCCGCCCAGCTGATACATCCCCGTCTCAAACGAGACCCGGGTACGGGTGGAGTTCTTCTCAAAGATCATGGCCAGCGTCTTGCCCTGAAGATAGTTATGGATCAGGCCGTGCTTCTGGTTGTACTTCATCTGGTCGGCCACGTTGAGGATGTGGTCGATCTCTTTTCCGGAGAGATCCATCAGCTTTAATAAATCATTCATCGTTTTCGCTCCTTTATACCAGTGTCCGGGCCAGGATGGCAAGACCCGCGTCCAGTTCTTCCCGGGTAATAGTCAGAGGCGGCAGCAGCCGCAGCGCATTGTGTCCTGCTGTGAGCACCAGCAGTCCCGCGTCCATGAGGCGGGCGGCCAGCTCCTTGTTCGTATAACCTTCCCGCACCTCGACCCCGACCATCAGGCCAAGCCCCCGGGTCTTGCCCAGGCAGGGCAGATCCAGCCCCTCGATCCCGGCGCGGAGATAGGCGCCCTTCTCCTGTACCTGAGCCAGCTCCCCGTCGTCCAAAATGTTCTGGACTTCCAGCGCGGCGGCGGCGCACACCGGGTTGCCGCCAAAGGTGGAGGCGTGAGTGCCGGGTCCCAGCACCGGTCTGCACCGCTCGCTCACCAGGAACCCGCCCATGGGCAGGCCCCCGGCGATGCCCTTGGCGAAGGTCACCGCGTCGGGCAGTATGCCGTACTGCTGGAAGCAGAACAGGCTGCCGGTACGTCCCACGCCGGTCTGGACCTCGTCCACCAGCAGCAGCCAGTCCCGCTCGGCACAGAGGACCGCCAGCTCGTGGATGAACTCCTTCTCCATGGGGAACACGCCCCCCTCCCCCTGGATGAGCTCCAGCAGCACCGCGCACACGTCGTGGCCCGCCACCTCGGCAATGCCGTCCATGGTGGGTTCCGCGTAGCGGAAGCCATCAGTGAAGGGAAAAAAGTAATTGTGGAACACGTCCTGCCCAGTGGCGGCCAGCGTGGTCACCGTCCGGCCGTGGAAGGAGTTTTTCAGGGTGAGAATGGTCCCTCTCCCCTTCCCGTACTTGTCAAAGGAGTATTTCCGGGCCAGCTTGATGGCCCCTTCGTTGCTCTCCGCGCCGGAGTTTCCGAAAAAGGCTCCTGCCATGCCCGTGCGCCGGCAGAGCTTTTCCGCCAGCAGCGCGTAAGGCTGGGCGTAAAAGAGGTTGGAGATATGCCCCAGCTTCAGCGCCTGCCGCGCGACGGCCCCGGCCCACCGCTCGTTGCCGTAGCCCACCGAGGCGGTGCCGATGCCGGAGGTAAAGTCGATATACTCTTTCCCCGCCAGATCCCAGAGCCGGGCGCCCTTTCCGTGGTCGATGTCCACATCAAAACGGCCGTAGGTCTGAAGGGTATATTGGTGGTCCAGCCGGACCAGTTCTTCATGTGTCATGATAAAAATGCCTCCTCACAGGATCATGGTGCCGATGCCCTGATCGGAGAGCATCTCGATGAGAATGGAGTGAGGGATGCGCCCGTCCAGGATGTGGGTGCGGGGCACGCCCTGACGAACCGCCTCTACGCAGCAATCCACCTTGGGGATCATTCCCCCCTTGATGACCCCATCCTTCACCAGACCGGGGATCTCGTGGAGATGAGCCACCTGAATGAGAGTCTCCTCGTCATGGGGATCCCGCAGCAGGCCCCGGATGTCGGTGAGCAGGATGAGCTTTTCCGCTCCCAGGGCCACCGCCAGCTTGGCCGCGGCGGTATCGGCGTTGATATTGTAGGCGGTGTCCCTGTCGATCCCCTGGGCCACGGTGGAGACCACGGGGATGTAGGCGTTGCTCAGGCAGTCCACCACCGGCTTGGGGTTCACCTGGACGATCTCCCCCACCAGCCCGTATTTTTCATCCAGCTGCCGGGCCTGGAACAGGCCGGCGTCCATGCCGCACAGCCCGATCGCCTGACCGCCCATGCGGTTGAGGGTGGCCACCAGATCCTTGTTCACCTTGCCGCACAGCACCTGCTGGACGATATCCATGGTCTCTTCGTCGGTACAGCGCAGGCCGTCTGCAAAACGGGACTCCTTGCCGATCCTGTTCAGCATCTCCGTGATCTCCGGCCCGCCGCCGTGGACCACCGCCACCCGGATTCCCACCAGAGACAGCAGGATGATGTCTGAAATGACCGCCCGGCGCAGCTCCTCGGAGATCATGGCGTTGCCGCCGTACTTGACCACGATGGTCTTTCCGGTAAATTTCTGAATATAGGGCAGTGCCTCGGCCAAAACCTCAGCGCGCTCCACATGCGTGTAAGACATGGAGCATCCTCTCTTTCTCGTCTGAAAATAAAACTGCAAACGCCCAGCCGCATCCCCGGCATTCCAAACCGCCGCCGGACGCAAAACCGGTCGTCCACCCCAGCATCCCGCACGGATCAAAGTTCTTTTGGTTCCTTTTCTTTTAAGAAAAGGGATCAGGTGCGGTAGTCGCCGTTGATCTTCACATAGTCGTAGGTCAGATCGCAGCCCCAGCAGGAGACGGTACTCTCCCCCTCGTGGAGATCCACCTGAATGGTCACGTCGTCCCGGGAGAGGATGGCTTTCGCCCGCGCCTCGTCGAAGTCCACGCCCGCGCCGTCCTTGCAGACCAGAATTTCCCCCAGCTCAGAGGAGAACTTCACATCCACATACTCCGGGCGGAAGGGGGCCTTGGAATAGCCCATGGCGCAGAGGACCCGGCCCCAGTTGGCGTCCGCGCCGAACATGGCCGCCTTTACCAGGGAGGAGCCCACCACCGCCTTGGCAAGCCGCTCGGCCACCTCTTCGCTCCGGGCGTCTGTGACCGTGCAGGTCACCAGGCGGGACGCGCCCTCGCCGTCGGCGGCAATGCGTCTGGCCATATACCCGCACACTTCGTGGAGGGCCTGAGCAAACAGGGTGTAGCCGTCGTCCTTCCACTCAATGAGGGGATTTTCCGCCATGCCGTTGGCCAGCACCACGCACATGTCGTTGGTGGAGGTGTCCCCATCCACCGTCACCCGGTTAAAGGTGCGGGGCACGATGGCGTGCAGCGCCTCCTGCAGGAGGTCGTGGGTGATGGCGCAGTCGGTGGTGATAAAGCAGAGCATGGTGCCCATGTTGGGATGGATCATGCCGCTGCCCTTGGCAATGGCCCCGATGGTCACCGTCTTGCCTCCGATGTCCAGCGAGACGGCGTATTCCTTCCTGGCCGTATCGGTGGTCATAATGGCATGGGCCGCGTCGTCGGAACCGCCCTCCTTTTTCAGCGCCGCCGCCAATGCGGGAACCCCCGCCTCAATGGCGGACACATTGAGCGTCTGCCCGATGACGCCGGTGGAGGCCACCACAAAATCCTCCGGGGCAAGGCCGGTGGCAGCAGCAGCCGCCGCGCACATCCTCTGCGCGTTCTCGTGGCTGGCGGGCGCGCAGGCGTTGGCGTTTCCGGAATTCGCAATGATGCCCCGGGCCACCCCATCCTCCAGATGCTCCATGGTGACGTAGAGAGGGGCCGCCTTGACCCGGTTGAGGGTATAGGCCGCCGCCGCCGCGCACTCCCTCTCGGACAGGATCATCGCCAGATCCTTTTTCTCCGCCTTGCTCCCCGCCTTCACCCCGCAGTGGATCCCGCCCGCGGTAAATCCCTTGGCGGCGGTGACGCCGCCGGAAACTGTTTTCATATCGCTCATTCCCTCCCGAAATCTCTTTCAGCCTGTGCCAGCGCCCCATCCAGGCCAACCGGCACCCGGCGCCTCACCAGACCGCCTCTATCAAAGTTCTTTGCCCAGCTTTACGGAGCCCGTCGCCCCGCCAAACAGCCCCTATCAAAGCTCCTTGCCCGGCTTTGCGGAACCCGGCGCCTCACCGGACCGCCTCTATCAAAGTTCTTTGCCCAGCTTTCTTTCAAGAAAGCCGGAGGCCGGCAGTTTCCTCGAAGCCCAGCATGAGGTTCATGTTCTGGACCGCCGCGCCGGAAGCGCCCTTGCCCAGGTTGTCGAAGCGGGCGGTGATGACAGTCCGGTCGTGATCCCCAGAGACCGTCAGCTCCAGCTTGTCGGTTCCGGCAAAGGCGTTGGCCGCCAGTGTGTCGCCCTTCTCATGGAATGGCGCCACCGTCACAACCTCCTCTCCGGCGTAGTAAGCCGAGAGAATAAGGCACAGCTCTTCCGCGGTAGGCTGACCCTTCAAATAGCGGTTGTGCAGCATGATCGTGGTGGACATCCCCTTGTAGTAGTCGTCCACCACCGGACAAAAGACCGGCGGACGGTCCAGCCCGGCCACGGCCGTCATCTCCGGCAGATGCTTGTGCTGGAGGGCCGTGCCGTACAGCCGGGGGCTGAACAGTTCCGCCGCCTTCTCCTCCCCCTCGTACTGGGCGATCATCTTCTTGCCCCCGCCGGAATAGCCGGTGAGGGAGAAGCAGGTCAGCGGGTAATCGGGCAGGAGCACATGCACCTTGACCAGCGGGGCCGCCGAGGCCAGAAAGCCGGTGGCGTGGCAGCCGGGATTGGCCACCCGCATAGCCTGAGCCACCGCGATACGCTGGCCGTGAAGCTCCGGAAAGCCGTACACCCAGCCGGGGGCCGTGCGGTGGGCGGTGGAGGCATCGATGATCCTGGTGCGGCCGTTGTCGCAGAGGTCCGCCGCCTCCCGGGCCGCGGCGTCGGGCAGACAGAAGAATACCAGATCCGCCTCGTCCATCCGCTTCTTTCTCTCTGTAACATCCTTGCGCTTGTCCGGATCGATGCCCAACAGCTCAATATCGTCCCGCCGGGCCAGCCGGTCATAGATCTGAAGCCCGGTGGTCCCCTCCTGGCCGTCGATAAAAACCTTCGGTTTGCTCATTGCCCGCGCTCCTTCAGAAAGTCCTTGATATGGTCGATCTGCACCCGTACCGCGCCGGGGGCGGGGCCGCCGTAAACCCGGCGGCCGCCCACGCAGGTCCTGAGCTCCAGCGCCTGATATACGTCGGCGTCAAACAGTCCGGAAACCGAGCGGAAATCTTTCAGCGGCAGGGTGTCCAGGGTCTCCCCCGTCTTGAGGCACATATGCACCAGCCGCCCCACGATCCTGTACGCCTCCCGGAAGGGCAGGCCCTTCTTCACCAGATAGTCGGCGCAGTCCGTGGCGTTGATGAACCCGCCGGAGGCCGCCTTTCTCATGTTGTCCCGCCGGACGGTGAGCGTGTCCAGCATGGCGGTGAACACAGGAATACACATCTCCACCGTGTCGATGGCATCAAATACCGGCTCCTTGTCCTCCTGCATATCCTTGTTGTATGCCAGAGGCAGGCCCTTCATCACCGTGAGCAGGGTGATGAGGGAGCCGTACACCCGCCCGGTCTTGCCCCGGACCAGCTCGGCCACGTCGGGGTTCTTCTTCTGTGGCATGATGGAGGAGCCGGTGGAGTAGGCGTCGTCCAGCTCCACAAACTGGAACTCCCAGGAACACCAGAGGATCAGCTCCTCGGAAAAACGGGACAGGTGCATCATGAGGATGGAGCAGGCCGAGAGGAACTCAATGGCGAAGTCCCGGTCGGAGACCGAGTCCAGGGAGTTTTCCGTGGGCTTGTCAAAGCCCAGCGCGGCGGCCGTCTGGAAGCGGTCCACCGGATAGGTGGAGGTGGCCAGCGCCCCCGCGCCCAGGGGGCACTCGTCCATCCGCTCCGCGCAGTCCTCCAGCCTTGTCACATCCCGCTTGAGCATGTTGGCGTAGGCCATCATGTAGTGGGCCAGGGTGGTGGGCTGGGCCCGCTGAAGGTGGGTGTACCCCGGCATGACGGCGTCCAGATTCTCCTCCGCCTTTTTGACCAGCACCCGCTCCAGCGCCAGAAGCATCTCCACGATCCTGGGGATCTCCTCCTTCACATAGAGCCGGAAATCCACCGCCACCTGGTCGTTTCGGCTCCGGGCGGTGTGGAGGCGCTTGCCCGTATCCCCGATCCGGCCGGTGAGTTCGGCCTCGATGTTCATGTGGATGTCCTCGTTGTCCGGTGAGAACTCCACCTGCCCGGCCTCAATGTCCGCCAGGATCGCCTTCAGCCCTTTGATGATCTTCTCCGCCTCATGGGGCTCAATGATCCCGGTCCTGCCCAGCATCTCGGCGTGAGCAACGGAACCGGCGATGTCCTCCCGATAGAGCCGTGCGTCAAAGGGGATGGAGGAGTTGAAGTCGTTGACCATCGTATCGGTTTCCTTCTGGAACCGGCCTGCCCATAATTTCATGGCATATCGCTCCTATTCTGTGGCAGTAATTACAGCTTGCCCTGCTCCCGCAGCGCCTGCACCGTGTCGGGCAGGCCCCAGAGGTCGATGAACCCGCCGGCGGCCGCCTGATCGTAATCGCTCTCTTCAAAGGTCACCAGCTTCTCGGAGTACAGGCTCTCGGGAGAGGTGACCCCGGCGTTGATGATGTTGCCCTTGTAGAGCTTGAGCTTCACCGTGCCGGTGACGTGCTCCTGGGTGGCGTCCGCAAAGGCGGAGAGGGCCTGGCGCAGGGGGCTGAACCACTTGCCGTTATATACCAGATCGGCGAAATCCACCGCCAGCTTGCTCTTCATGTGGGCAGTGTCCTTATCCACGGTGATCATCTCCAGCACCTCGTGGGCGTGGTAGAGGATGGTGCCGCCCGGGGTCTCGTAGACGCCCCGGTCCTTCATGCCCACCAGCCGGTTCTCCACGATGTCCAGCAGGCCGATGCCGTTGGCCCCGCCCAGGGCGTTGAGCTTGCGGATGATGTCGCTGGCCTTCTTTTCCTCCCCGTCGATGGCCACCGGCACGCCCTTGACAAAGTCCAGAGTGACGTAGGTGGGCGCGTCGGGAGCGGCCACAGGGCTGACCCCCATCTCCAGAAAGCCCTCCTTCTCATACTTGGGCTCATTGGCCGGATCCTCCAGATCCAGGCCCTCGTGAGAGAGATGCCACAGGTTCTTGTCCTTGGAGTAGTTGGTCTCCCGGGAGATCTTCAGGGGCACGTTGTGGGCCTCGGCGTAGTCGATCTCCTCGTCCCGGCCCTTGATCTCCCACTCCCGCCAGGGGGCGATGATCTTCATGTCGGGGGCAAAGCGCTTGATGGCCAGTTCGAAACGCACCTGGTCGTTGCCCTTGCCGGTGCAGCCGTGGCAGATGGCGTCGGCGTGCTCCTTCTTGGCGATCTCCACCAGCCGCTTGGCGATGACCGGCCGGGCAAAGGCGGTCCCCAACAGGTACTGCTCGTACTTAGCACCGATCTTCAGGGAGGGGATGATGACCTCATCCACCATCTCATCCACCAGATCCTCGATGTACAGCTTGGACGCGCCGGTCTTGAGGGCCTTCTCCTCCAGACCGTCCAGTTCGTCGCCCTGCCCCACGTCTGCAGAGACGGCAATGATCTCCGGGTCGTTGTAGTTCTCCTTCAGCCAGGGAATGATGATGGAAGTGTCCAGTCCGCCGGAATAGGCGAGCACTACCTTTTTGATCTCAGCCATGGAAAAACCCTCCGCTTCGTTTGATGTTATGGACAGTCTACCACGGCATGAGAAAAATAGCAAGAGAAAAAATGCATAAATATTCTATACGATCCCACATTTTTTCATTGTATTCTGTAATTATTCAACTTTATTTGAATAATTATAT
>NZ_JBNPLQ010000030.1:0-31038 GCF_050313575.1 Candidatus Pseudoscillospira sp. SGI.172
GTGTGAGACAAGGGTGTGCAGCAGAAGTGGATTTTAAAACAGCCCAATGCTCTCCAGGATCCGATTCACTTCTCCGGCGCGCTGGCTCCAGGCGGCGGCTCTGCCGTAGGCCCGGCGGCGATCCCGCGCCCAACTGCCGGTCTCGTCCAAAGCCCGGGTGCACAGAAGGGAGAACTCCGCCGGACTCTGGGCGGAGTAGATCACGTCGGGAAAAACCTCCACCTGATCGGGAGCGAGCATGGCGACAATGGGTTTTCCGGTGGACAGGTACTCAAAGATCCGGGCGGGGAGCACATCATCATCCTGGTGACTGCGGCGCAGCAGCGAGAGACACACGTCGAAGTTGCACAGATAGTCGGGCAGCTCCACCGGAGAGACAAAGTCCAGAAAGCGGACGTTGGGTTCGGCCAGCAGCGCGGGAAGGAGCGGATTTTTCTCCATCCGGCCCACCAAAACCACCGTGCAGTCCGGATGGGAGCGAGCCGCCTTCAGCAGGGGAGCGAGTTCCAAGTCGGCCCAGATGGTGCCTGCCCAGCCCAGGATGGGGCCGGTGAGGTCCGCGAGCGCCTTGGGGCGGGGCAAAGCGTCCCTGGCGAACATGGGGTAGTTGCAGCCGTTGGGAAGCAGAGTCACATTGCGGTTGCATGGGACCAGGTGATCGGCCAGATCAGGGGAGGCGGCAAAGACCACGTCGGCGGCGGCAGTCAGCTCGCTCTCCCACTGTTCGGGGACCTCGGGCCAGTATCGGTCGCAGTCATAGACCAGCCCCCGGTAGGCCAGAGCGTCCAGATAAGCCGCTGCCCCGGGACTGGAACACCAGAGAAGGGGATCGTGAAAGTGATGTCGTTCCAGCCGGGACTGGAGAAAACGGATATTCCGGGATTGAACCCAGCGGGCCAGAAAACCCGTGGGGGGGCCTGCGGGGGGCGCGGGAGGAAGCGTGTAGGCAATGAGCCCGGGGCGGAGCTTTCGGCCCGGGGCTTTCCAGCTCTTGTCGCCGTCGGCCGCAGGAGGCGCGAAATAGAGGACTTCGGCGTCCTTCATCCGGCTCATCAGCTGCTGCGTACGGGTGGGGACATCGGCCCAAAATTGTCCGGAGAGGCAGACCACTTGCCTCATATCGCGCCGCCTCCCTCCAAGCCCAGGAGCCGCCCGGCGGTGTCCCGGTTGCGCTGTTCCACGTTTCGAAGCCGTTCCACGCCGCCGGAGAGGAAGGCCTCGTCTCCGATCCGGCCCACTGCGGCGTCCAGATGGGTCTTCAGCCCCTCCAGAGTCAGATGGTCCAGATCGGTGTACAGATCCTGTCCGATATAGGACAGGAAGGAGCTGATCTTGGGATCGTAGACCACGCCCACCAGGGGAACTCCCTGACCGGCCGAGAACACCAATGCGTGGAGCCGCATGGACACCACCACCTGCATCCGGGCAAACAGGCCGATGGTGTGGGACGAAGAGCCAGTCTCCTCTAAAATGTAGTGAGGGGCCTTCATGCCCCGGGCGGCCAGCTGGGCAGCCCCCACGTCCAGCCGCCGCTCGATGGGCAGAAAGACAGGGGTGAGCCCGTATTTTTCGTAGACGTAGTCGGCGGCCTGGCCGAAGAGCGCGGCCTTTTCCGCAAAGCCGGGCCAGGGGCGAAGGGTGAAGCCGATATAGCGTCCGGCCGGGTCCAGCCCGGCGCTTTCCAGAATGCCGTCCACCGTGGCGCTCTCCGCGGCGGGGAGAATGACGGTGGGGTCGGCGGAGAGGATGATCTCCGGGGCGGTGACTCCCATCTGCTCCAGTTCATTTCTGGAGTGGGTGTCCCGCAGCGTGATGGCATCCACCCGCTTCTGAAGCACTCCTGCCGCCAAACGGCGGTTGCTGGGGTAGTGGATTGGGCCGATGCCGCAGCCGTACATCATGACCCGGTTGCCCAAGAGCTTGGCCGCGGAGATGGTGAAGAGGTAAAACCACAGGCTCCGGCGGCTGGTGGCGTCCTGCATGAGAGAGCCGCCGCCGTTGATGTAGAGCCGGGTTTTTCCCATCCGCCAGAGAAAACGGGGTATATGAAAGGTATAGATGGAGTTGACCCGGTAGGTCAGACGGGTGGAGTCCGGGTTTCGGGAGAGGACCCAGACGGGGAGGTCGGGGTCCAGCTGCCGCAGTTCCCGGACGATGGCCTCCAGGATGGCGTCATCTCCGGCATTGCCCCGGCCATAGGCTCCGCACACCAGCGCACCGTCCCGCCGCCCCGCCTTCCGCGCCTTGCGGCGGAGAATGGCGCGATAGATATCCAACTGACGGTCCAGGGTGCTTTCCAGCGAGAACTGGCTGCGGCCCTTTTCGTAGAGCCGGCGTCCCATGTGCTCCCGAAGCGCCTTGTCCCGGGCCAGTGTGATGAGATGGCGGGAGAGGGCTTCGGCGTCTCCAGGCTGGAAAAGGAAGCCGTTGACGCCGTGGTCGATCAGGTAGGGGACTCCGCCCACCCGGCTGGCCACCGTGGGCAGCCCCGCCCGCGCACCCTCGGTGAGGGCATAGGGGAAAGTCTCGGAGAGAGAGGTGAGGGTGTTCACGTCCAGGGCGTTGTAAAAGCTGTCGGTATCGGTGACCCATCCGGCAAAACATACTGCGCCGGACACCCCCAGGTGATCGGAGAGCTCTTTCAGCATAGGCATCTGCTCGCCGTCTCCGGCAATGAGGAGGCGGAGCTGGGGGCAGGCCGCATGGGCCAGGGCAAACCCTCGGACCAGAGTGGCGATGTCCTTCACGGGGTTGAGCCGGGCGGCGATGCCCACCACCACAGAGCTCTCATCGGCATTGAGTCCCACCGACTTCCAGTATTCCGCCCGGCTCAGCGCAGGGACCCGGGGGGTAAAGTCCAGGCCGTTGTAGATGGTGAAGAGCCTGTCCGGGTCAAAGCCCCGGGAGATGAGCAGGTCGGTCATGGCGTCGGAGACTCCGATACGGTAATCCAGCCGCCGCAGGGACAGGGTGTTCACCACCCCGTAGGTGATGCGGGAGAGAGGCCGTCCCAGGTAGTCCAGACGGTAGTCCGAGTGGACGGTGGACACCACGGGCAGGCCGGTGGCGCGGCGGAGCAGAGCGCCCATCATGTTGCCGCGGGCGCCGTGGCAGTGGATGAGGTCGTAGCCTCCCTCCAGGATCATGCGCTTGAGCTGGGAGTAGACCCGGAAGATATTCCGGCCGGGCAGCACCACGGTCGGAATGCCCAGCTCCCGGGCCTCCTGGGAAAAGGGGCCCTCCATAAAACACACCATGGTGACTTCGATGGTGCGGCTGAGATTTTGCAGCAGCATGTGGACGTGGGTCTTGGCCCCGCCGGAATCACCGCCGCTGATCAGATGAATGACTTTCATGGCTCCTCCGAAAAAAGACTTGAGAAGTGTGTGGAGAGTATGATACAATAACATCGTTCCGTGCGCTGCCCCGGCGGGGCAAGCGCGACCGCACCTGTCACGGAATACGCAGGGTCTGTACGGTACCTCTGCTATTTTACCACAGGCGGGAAAATATACAACCAAAATCGACGGGGACTTTCCCCGCTCAGAGGAGAACAGGCATGGATAAAAATGGGAAGCTTTTTGGAAAAATCAACATCATTGATCTGTTGGTCCTTGTGATCGCGGTGGCGGTGGTGGCGGCAGTGGGACTGAAAATGACCGGCCACCTGGGAGCCAAGCGCGCGGAGACCGGGACCAATATCGCCTACACGGTCCGGGTGGAGGGTGTGGACAAGGAAGTCTATGACAACATCCAAAAATACATCGATCAGGCCGCCGCACAGCAGAAGCCCGGCGACCAGCTCATGTCCAACGGGGAGCTGCTCAGCGCCTACGTCACCGGAGTTACGGCCCAGCCTCATAAGGCCAATGCCGAGTTGACCACCACAGAAGGGGCTTTCATCATCCCGATGATGGAGGACACGGTGGATCTGACCTTTACCATTGAGGGTTCTGTGTCCAACAATTTGAAGAGCGAGATGGGAAGCCAGGAGGTCCGGGTGGGCAAGACGCACATTGTCAAGACCACGCACTTTGAACTCAACAACGGCGTTGTTCTTTCCTGCGAGTGGGAGAACGGCACCGCCGCCGACAACGCGGCGTAAGAGATAGACTGGAAAGCGGGGCGGGGAGCATCCCCGCCCCGCTTTTGATGATGGGAAAGGAAAATCAATATGAAGAAGGACCGGCTGATCCGTCAAAGGGGGGGGGCTGCCATGCTGAGCGCGCTGGCCCAGGCCGAGGGGCCGAGCCTTTTGTGGATCCAGGAGACGGTGCGGTGCGCCCTGCTGGATCCGCTCATGATGTTATATACCCAGCTCGGCAACGCCGGGCTGTTGTGGATCGCCCTGTGTGTGCTGATGCTCTTTTTTCCCAAAACCCGGAAAGCCGGGTTGGCGGGGGCGGCGGCACTGCTGTGCAGCCTGTTGTGCACCAATGTGGTTCTGAAGCATTTGGTGAGCCGGACCCGCCCCTGGCTGGTGGTGGAGGGGCTTATTCCGCTGGTGGCAGAGGGAGATCCCAACTCCTTTCCTTCGGGCCACACCAGCGCCGCCTTCGCCGCGGCGATGGCCTGGCGGCAGATGCTGCCGGAGAAGTGGATGGGCCGGACGGCCCTGGGAATGGCGGCCCTTATGGGAGTGTCCCGACTGTACGTTGGCGTCCACTTTCCCAGCGATGTGCTCTGCGGCATGCTGGTGGGGCTTTTCTGCGGCTGGGCGGGCTGCCGCCTGTACCGGCTGTGGGAAGAACGGAGACCGTGGGAGCGGTAGGCTTGCGCCACCTGTTGCGCCACCCGATAACCAATTTTGGCCTATTTCTGCCGGTGATTTCTCGGTTTGTTTCGGCGAAAAAGAGAACGAAAAGCCTCGCAGCCCTTTGTGCATCAAGGGCTGCGGGGCTTTTTTGCTTGTTCTATGCTGGCAAAAAGATGCACCCATTCCGGCCCTGCGGCGCGGGGGCTTGTGGAAAAAGAAAATTGACAAAGCAGAAGAGATATTGGACGGACGGCGTTTGACCGTTTTTATTTTGTATGCTCAGATGCGGCTGCTTCGTTTCCAGCGAAAGCATTGGGGCCAGGATTGGACAGGGGAAAATACATCTTCGCCGCCTTGGCCGTACCGAAGTCCTGATTGAAACCGCTGTCCTGTACCTCATGAAAAGCATCCCGGAGCATCTGGTTGTGCGCCTCCTCACGGTTGAGCAGGAATTCGATGATCTTCCGTGTCCTTTTCTCCTCGATCTGGCGGCAGAGATAGGCCATAGACCACCATGTCCTTTGTTTCATAACTCGAACATATAGCGATTCCTCTCAAAATTCACATTTTTTGTTCCGCAATGGCCGTTTATGGTATAATAAGTGCAGGGGAAACGGCGAAAGTCAAAGAAGATCCTTGTACTTGGAGGACAGCCATATATCGATACTGTTGACGCCTCCAACATCTCTTGCCACACTTTTTCTAAACAACTCATTCTTTTTATGGAGGTACGGCTATGGACTACTATAAGCGGGCGCTGGAACTGCGGGAGGAAACAATCTCTCACCGCCGCTGGCTGCACAGCCATGCGGAGGTGGGGCTGCAAATGCCCAAGGCACAGCAGTATGTGATGGAGCAGCTAAAAAACTGCGGCCTGTCCCCCCGTCCTTGCGGCCATGGTGTGACCGCCGAATTGGGGATGGAAGAGGGAAGGACGCTCCTGCTCCGGGCGGACATGGATGCGCTGCCCATGCCGGAGGAGAGCGGCGAGAGTTTCGCCTGTCCCACCGGTACCGAAGCCCATGCCTGCGGCCACGACTTCCACGCGGCCATGCTGCTGACAGCGGCAAAGATGCTCAAAGAGGATGAGGCCGCGCTGAGAGGCCGGGTCCGGCTGATGTTTCAGCCTGCGGAGGAGACTTTTGAAGGCGCCAGGGATATGGTATCCAACGGAATCTTGGATGGTGTGGATGCGGCTCTTGCCTGCCATGTGGCCCCAGGCAGAATGCCGGTTGGCCTGTTCATGTATAACAGCGGCGGGACAATGATGTTCTCCGTGGATGGTTTTCGCATCACGGTTCGCGGCAAGGGCGCCCATGGCGCCTATCCACAGGATTCAGTCGATCCCATCAATATTGGTGTTCACATCTATCTGGCGCTGGAGTCCCTGATCGCACGGGAGGCGGACCCCGGCAAAGCCTGTGTCCTGACGATCGGAAACTTCTCTGCCGGGTCAGCGCCCAACATTATTCCCGATACTGCAATTCTCCAGGGAACGCTGCGCACCAATGACCGTGATAGCCGGGAGAAGCTGGTTCGCCGGATCAGAGAGGTATCCCAAAAGACCGCGGAGGTCTATGGCGGTGCGGCGGAAATCATGACGCTCTCCGAGGTGCCCCCTCTCATCTGTGACCCCGGAATGACGGAACAGGCTGTTCGCTATGTGAAAGAACTGCCGATTTCCGGACTGACCCCGGTTCCCGATATGTCCGCCAGCGCTTCCGAGGACTTCGCTGTTATAGCGGAAAGAGTTCCCAGCACATTCCTGTATCTCTCTGCCGGATACCTGGATGAACGGGGTGACGCATCTGCGCACAATCCAAGAGTTCGTTTCAATGAGGAGGTGTGTCCAATCGGTTCCGCTTGCCTGGCGCACTGCGCCTCCCGCTGGCTGGAGGAAAATCAGTATGAAAGCGCTGTTTTACCACAACATTAACGCAGACAGCTTTTCTGCGGAGAATATGCTAATAGGAGGTGGAGGGAACATGTCTCAAACTACGAAGTGGGCGCTGGCCATGTCGCTGCAACGTGTCATGGCGCAAAAACCTTTATCCAAAATTACCATTGCTGACATCACCCAAGACTGTGGCATTAACCGCATGACTTTCTATTATCACTTCCAAGACATCTTTGATCTCATTGACTGGATTTGTCAGGAGGAAGGTGCCAAAGCCATTCAAGGCCGGAAGGGTTATGAAACCTGGCAGGATGGCTTTATTGCCTTATGCCATGCAATGATAAAGAATAGGGCCTTCGTGGAAGGCGTTTATCATTCGGTCCAACGGGAACAAATCGAAAATTACCTTTTCCGCGTGGTCTACGATCTGCTGCTCGATGTGGTGTGTGAATTATCCGAGGGTTACTCTATTTCTCATGAGAACCAGCGATACATTACGAATTTCTATAAATTTGGATTTGTAGGCGTTGTGTTGGAATGGGTCAAGAATGGAATGAATGAGGCTCCGGAAGCAATGGTGGAACGCGTTAGTCAAATGATGCACGGCCAGTTGCTTTTGGCCATCCAGAACATGGACAGCAACCCGATCTTATCAAACAAGCCCCATTGATAAAATATTTTACAAAGCACTCCGGATGATGGAACTTCCATCATCCGGAGTGCTTTGTTTATTGTGGGAATTTGTAAAATTTCATAGAATGAAGTCAAAGAAACCGCAAAGGAGGCTGTTGAACATGTATTATTCCAGCGGAAACTATGAGGCTTTCGTTCGGCCTCTCAAGCCGGAGGGCGTGGAGCGGAAATCCGCCTACATTGTTGGAACCGGCCTGGCCGCCCTGACCGCCGCCTGTTATCTGGTGAGAGACGGGCAGATGCCGGGGAAGCGCATTCATATTTTTGAAAAGGACCCCATTCCAGGCGGAGCTTGTGATGGATGGGATTACTCCGGCCTGGGCTATGTAATGCGGGGCGGCCGTGAGATGGACAACCATTTTGAAGTGATGTGGGATCTATTCCACTCCATTCCCTCTATCGAAACCCCTGCCCTCAGCGTCTTAGATGAATACTACTATTTGAACAAGCGTGACCCAAACTACTCTCTCATGCGGGCAACTCAAAACCGGGGCGAGGATGGCCACACCGACGGCAAGTTTGGCCTCTCTGATGCAGGAGCCCTGGAAATCATGAAGCTCTTTTTTACGCCTGATGAGGAACTCTATGACAAGCCCATCACCGACTATTTTAGCGGCGAGGTGCTGAATTCTAACTTCTGGCTTTATTGGCGCACGATGTTTGCCTTTGAAAACTGGCACAGCGCCCTGGAAATGAAACTCTATATCCGCCGCTACATCCACCATATCGGCGGTCTGCCCGACTTCAAGGCCCTGCGTTTCACCCGCTATAACCAGTATGAGTCCATGATCCTGCCCATGATCAAATATTTGGAGGCTGCCGGTGTACAGTTCCACTACAATACAAAAGTTCTTGATATAAAGTTTGATATCCAGCCCGATCGGAAACTGGCACGGCGCATTACTTTGCTGTTTGACAGTGGAGAAGAGCAAGTGGATCTCACAGAACAGGATTTGGTCTTTATCACACCGGGCGGCTGCGTAGAGAACTCCGCATTGGGCTCACAGAACACCCCGGCGGCCTACAGCCCGGAATTGAAGGAGGGCGGCGGCTGGGATATGTGGAAGCGGATCGCTGCCCAGGATCCTGCCTTCGGTCACCCTGAAAAATTCTGCGGCGACCCGGAAAAGAGCAACTGGATGAGTGCCACCGTTACTACCCTGGATGAAAAGATCCCGCCCTACATCCAAAAAATCTGCCAACGGAACCCCTTCAGCGGGCGAGTAGTCACCGGGGGTATCGTTACGGCAAAGGATTCCAACTGGCTTCTGAGCTGGACCTTCAACCGTCAGCCTCAGTTCCGCAGTCAGCCCAAAGGGCAGCTGGTAGGCTGGATCTACGGCCTGTTCAGCGATCGGCCGGGGAACTATGTGAAGAAACCCATGCGGGAGTGCACCGGCAAGGAGATCTGCATGGAGTGGCTTTACCACATGGGCGTCCCTGAGGAGGAAATTGAATCCCTGGCTGAGCACAGCGCCAATACCGTTCCCTGCATGATGCCTTACATTACGGCCTTTTTTATGCCCCGTGCAGCGGGAGACCGACCGAATGTCGTGCCGGAGGGCGCCATTAATTTCGCCTTTATCGGCCAGTTTGCGGAAACGCCCCGGGATACCATCTTTACCACTGAGTATTCCATGCGCACCGGCATGGAGGCAGTCTATACCCTGCTGAAAATTGACCGGGGCGTACCGGAAGTCTGGGGCAGCGTATATGATATTCGGGATCTGCTCAACGCCACGGTAAAGCTGAGAGACGGCAAGAAAATCACGGACATGCATCTGGGCTTGAAGGAGAGAATGGCCCTGAAGGAAGTCCTTAAGAAAATCTCCGGTACGGATGTGGAAAAGCTGCTGAAAGAATACCATGTCATCTGATCCGTAGCATATATCGTTCAATCTGGTTGTATGTAACAGCAGTCCTTGCCTGTCATATAACGAGATGCGTGAAATGCGTCGTTGCGAAACATAAAGATGACATCAATCGAAACATGCAATTTGAAACTTCGAAAGGAGAAAAAGATGGACTTTTCTATGCAGATGAAAAAAACAGCTCTGCGCACTGCGCTGGGCTACATAGAGAAAAACCCGGAAGAAAATGTGCTCAAGCTTATGGACTGGGTGGATAAACTGGCTGGAGACGGCCCCAGCAGCTTTCCTGCTCAGCGGGCGGCGTTTCGGAATATTCTGAATGATCCGGAATGCAGCATGTACCAGCTCATCATAAGCGTGTTCCGGGATATCGACAACGATGTTCTGAAAGCCGTCTTTGAGAACTTCTTCCTCAATGCGAGTCTCATCGGCTGGCCGAAACAGGAGCAGTATCGGAAGGAACTGGGGTGTAATATTCCCTGGGCAATTCTCATGGATCCCACTTCCGCCTGCAATCTCCACTGCACCGGCTGCTGGGCCGCCGAATACGGCAACAAGCTGAATCTCACCTATGAGGAACTCAGTGATATCATCCGGCAGGGGAAAGAATTTGGAACCTATATGTATATCTTCTCCGGCGGCGAACCGCTGGTGCGCAAGAAGGATATTCTGCGGTTGTGTACCGAGCACAGCGACTGTCAGTTCCTTGCCTTCACAAACGCCACCCTGATCGACGAGGATTTTGCAAAGGAAATGCTGCGGGTAAAAAACTTTATTCCCGCCATCAGTGTGGAAGGCTTTGAGGAGGCCACCGACTTCCGCCGCGGCAAAGGCACCTATCAGGCCATTATGGAGGCAATGACCATTCTCAAAAAGCACAAGTTGCCCTTTGGCGCGTCCTGCTGCTACACATCCAAAAATGTGGATTCCATCAGTTCGGAGGCATTTATTGACCACTTGGTAGACTGCGGCGCCAAGTTCGCTTGGTTCTTCCACTACATGCCGGTCGGGAATGAGGCAGTTACCGACCTGCTGCCAGACCCGGAGCAGCGCAAGCTCATGTACCGTAAGGTGCGGGAGTACCGCTCCACCAAACCGATCTTCACCATCGACTTTCAGAATGATGGAGAGTATGTGCGTGGCTGCATTGCCGGAGGCCGCAACTATCTGCACATCAACGCCAACGGCGATGTGGAACCCTGCGCCTTCATTCACTACTCCGACTCAAACATCCGGGAAAAGTCTCTGCTGGAGGCATTCCAGTCCCCTCTGTTCATGGCCTACCACAATCATCAGCCCTTCAACTGTAACCATCTGCGGCCCTGTCCTATGCTGGAAAACCCGGAGATGTTGAAGATGATGGTACGTCAGTCCGGCGCCCATTCCACAGACCTCCAGTCCCCGGAGAGCGCTGACCATTTGTGTGATAAGTGCCGGGATTATGCCGCTTGCTGGGCCCCGGAAGCAGAACGGCTGTGGCAGAACAAAAAAAGTAAGTAGCGATCCAAAAGGTTGCCCCTGACAGAGCAAGCCGTCGGAATTTCTGTTTGAGGCAGAGATCCGGCGGCTTTTCCATGAGCGATGGGCTTTATGACAACGGCCATCCGCACTCTGTTTGCTCTCAACTGAAAGGTTTTTGAAGCGCACCAGATAACAACGATTTATATTTTGAGGTGCCCCCATGGGAAAAAGACTGTCCCAAAAGAAAAAAATTGCTTTTTCTGCAGCTCTCAGTCTATTGACATTGCTGGTCTTGTTTTGGTTGGTTTTCCGAAATCACTACAAGGAGATTTTGCATAATATCTACGCGGCCAGCACAGGAGGATTGGTATGGATCCTTATCATGGGGCTTGCCTATCCGTTATTGGAAAGTATGATTTGCCGTGTATTAGTAAAAAGGAAAATCAAGAGTTTTTCTTTTCGGCAGGCTCTAGAAGTCACATTGTTAGGCGTATTCGGAAATGTAGCGACCTTATCCGTGGGCTCCCTCCCCATGCAAAGCGCATATCTGCATCGCCGGGGCATGGCTCTGGGAGAAGCGGCTGGGATCATGAGTATGGAATATGTTCTTCATAAATCCTCCGTTTTGCTTTGCGGCGGGATTTTGCTTCTCCTGGGGGGACAAGATATTTTTCAGAGACACCAAAATCTACTTCCATATATTTTATTTGGCTATCTCGTGTGCATTGCTATTATTGTATTGCTGATTTTGGTATGCACATGGAAACGCTTCTACCAGTTGACCTGCAAAGGGATTCTGCAATTAGGAAAAGTCCCGGAGTGGACTGTGCGTGCCGATCGTTTAAAACTGCAAGCAGACGCACTGTATGTCGGAGCCAGAGATTTACTGCACGCTCCAAAAGCAATTTGGGCCAGCGTGGGTATCAATGCCCTGAAGCTGCTGTCTCTTTATTCCGTTCCTTACCTATGTGCAGAAGCGATTGGACTGAATGACCTATCGTTCATTCAAGTACAGGTATTGTCTGCATTGACCCATGTTATTTCAAATGCTCTGCCCAATATAGCGGGAATGGGCTCGGTAGAAGCAGCCTTCCTACTGCTTTTTTCCCAGTATATGAACCCGGCAGATGCATCTTCTGTACTGATTCTTTATCGCCTTTCCACCTACTTTGTACCATTTCTGATCAGTGCATTTGTGACAGAAAAAATTGGGCTGCGCTTGTGTGCAGCGGATGGTTCCGGAGTGTTCCAAAGCACATCAGATCAGGAGGAAAAGCATGGAATATCCTAATTTAACAGAGCGGGAATCCAGAGAACTACAAGAATATCTCTCTACGCATCAGGATGACTTGCTTACACATATCGTTCAATTTAATGAATTGATGCGGCAATATCAAATCGTTGCCGATGCGGCACCTGATTTGACGGATTCTCGTCCGGTTTGTCCGGGATGTATCAAAACGCTTGTATGGCTGCCGAAATGCTTTCCGAACAATACCCTCAGCGCAAGATCCGATGTGTGGACACTCTTTGTGCAGCTCCCGGAGAAGGCTTCCTGGTTTTGGAAGCAGCCAAAAGGCAACGTGATGGGGTCTCTCTGGATGACTTGGCTGATTGGGTAGAACAGCATCGCCTTCAGGTTTGCCATTGGTTTACAGTGGATGGCCTATCCTATCTGCATGGAGGAGGCCGCGTATCCACCGCCGCGGCAGTTACCTGCACTGCATTGCAGATCAAGCCATTGCTGCGAGTGGATAACGCTGGAAAACTGGAGTTTACAGGAAAATCACGAGGCAATAAACACGCACTGCTGGAACTGCTTGACAAAATGGAACAGCAGTGGACTCCCCGAATTTCTGATTCCGTAGCTATAGCCTACAGTGGGGATTATGATCGGATCAAGCCGCTTTGGGATGCAGTGACCTCACGGTTTCCCAAAGCCCAATGCTATACAGCTTCCGTTGGTCCTGTGATTGGTGCCCACACCGGGCCGGGACTGCTGGCGCTGGTATATTGGGGGAGGCAGCGGTAAGTCGAGATTTGGAGGAAAAAGATGAGCGAATACATACTCAGCTGCGAATCAACAGTAGATTTAACGAAAGCGCATCTTGAAAAAAGAAAAATTTTCTACATCGGCTACCCCTATGAGCTGAACGGCCAATTTTATCAAGACGATTTAGGAGAGACAATTCCTCTGAAGGATTTTTACCATGCAATGGAGCAAGGCGCTGATATCAAAACTGCCCAGATCAATGCCTATGAGTTTACCCGGTACTTTGAAGGGTTCCTTGCGGATGGCAAAGATGTGCTGCACCTTTGCTTGTCGTCAGGCATTACAGGGGTGCTAAATGCCGCGCGGATGGCAAAAGCTGAGTTGGAGGAAAAATATCCTGACCGGCATATCTATCTTGTGGATTCTTTAGCTGCCTCCGCAGGCAGCGGACTTCTGATGGAACGACTGGCCGATTTACGGGATGAAGGAATGAGCATTGAGCGGTTATGGCAGTGGGTACAAGGAAATAAACTTCGCGTCAACCACTGGTTTTTCTCCAGTGACCTAAAATATTATATCCGGGGCGGAAGAATCTCGAAAACTGCCGGAACGGCAGGGACCATGCTGGGGATCTGCCCTTTGCTGGACATAAACGCCGATGGACGGCTGATCCCTCGGGAAAAGATCAGAGGAACAAAACGGGCCATTTTGGCTTTGAACGATAAAATGCGTCTACTGGCAGACAAAGGTCAAAATTATGATCAAGCCTGCTTTGTTGCGCATGCTGGTTGCCCGGAACTCGCAATGCGGACGGCTGAACTGCTGAATCAGAATTTTCCTTGCATACCTGGCGGTGTTCGGGTTTATCAGATCGGCACAATTATTGGCGCACATACCGGTCCTGGCACAGTGGCGTTGTTCTTTTGGGGCAAGGACCGCAAGTACTGAATGGGGTAATTGTTATGGGGGAAAATAATGCTTTGGTGAAATTTGAAAAGCGGTGCCCCAACTGCCCGATCTATATGTTCAGTCATAGTATGGGAATGCTCGCAGCAAGAAATATCTCAAACGATATGATTTGAATTATCCAAGCGGATTCTTTGTGTTCCACCAACTGAAAATCCATCGGTTTACCTTGCAATCATAATGGCCCAAATATCAAAAAAGAGGAATGGCGAGCTGCACAGAAACCACTTTTTGAATCAACTGGCAAACAGTTCTCAATGAAAAGGGCAGAAGAGAAGTATATCAGGGGGATTAAACTTCTTTTCATAGCTTTATTCGCTTTCTTTCGTCATTTCTTGAAAAATGTAAAAACGCCGCACAAAAGTGCGGCGTTTTCGCTGTGCATCTTTTTTGTCTGCACATTTTGGTGACCCGGCGGGGGCTCGAACCCCGGACAACCGGCTTAAAAGGCAGGTGCTCTACCAACTGAGCTACCGGGTCATATAAAAAGACGGAGGTCTCGCATTTTATGGCTGGGATGGCTGGAATCGAACCAGCGATGCGGGAGTCAAAGTCCCGTGCCTTAACCGCTTGGCTACACCCCACTATGGAGGAAAGCGCAGGGCCGGAGCCGCCGCTCCGGCCCTGCCGCCTTGTTTCTGGGGTGGGCGATGGGACTCGAACCCACGACACTCGGAACCACAATCCGATGCTCTACCAACTGAACTACGCCCACCATATTCAAAAAGGAGACAAGCGAAACAGGGACAAGGGAGTCACAGGCCAAGAAAAAGTGCAATCTGAAGAAACACGCTTGCAGATCGGGGTGAGTGGTACGCCTGGAGGGACTCGAACCCCCGGCCCACTGCTTAGAAGGCAGTTGCTCTATCCACCTGAGCTACAGGCGCGTATCGAAACACCACCTTGGCAGGGACGCCCGCGGAAAAGGCTTTCGCCTTGGAGCGGGTGATGGGAATCGAACCCACGCGACCAGCTTGGAAGGCTGGGATTCTACCATTGAACTACACCCGCACAGGGCCGACACTCAATGTCAGCCTGGATATAATAGCATAGAAAGGCGACCTTTGTCAATCCTTTTTTTCCAAATCCCGCACAGCGGGATGAACTTTTGCCCCATTCCGCCGGCCGCCGGGCTGGAATGCCTATCGCAGGGGGGCGTCGCAGAAGGCGCAGCAATCCACTCCTCCGTTTTGCTTGACCAACGGCGGCAGATAGAGCTCAGTCTGGGTGATGCAGTTCGGGTTGGAGCACACCGGGCCATGCCCGATCTCTGCTGCCTCAGGCTTCTGCCGGGGCTGGTTGGCCAGATCGGTGAGCAGCGCCATGCGGGCGAACATACCGTAGCGGGCCTGCTCGAAATAGACTGCCCGGGGATCGTCGTCCACATCAATGGAGATCTCATCCACCCGGGGCAGGGGGTGCATGACCAGCAGATCCTTTCTCGCCCGCTCCAGCTTCCGACGGGTGAGGACGTACACGCCCTTGTTGCGCTCGTATTCCAGAGGATCCACAAATCGTTCCCGCTGAATGCGGGTCATGTAGAGCACGTCCAGCTGGGGAATGACCGATTCCAGGCCGGTCACCTCGGTGAACCACATACCGTTTTCCCGCATGAAGGCCCGCATGTACTCAGGGACCGCCAGCTCCCGGGGAGCGATAAGGAAAAATTTGACACCCTTGAATTTTGCCATGGCCTTGATGAGAGAGTGGACGGTCCGGCCGTTTTTCAAGTCTCCGCATAAGCCGACGCTCAGGCCGTCTACCCCGCCTCTCAGCCGGGTGATGGTGGTGAGGTCGGCGGTGGTCTGGGTGGGGTGCATGTGCCCGCCGTCGCCGGCGTTGACAACGGGGACCCAGGAGTAGAGGGAGGCCGCTTTGGCGGCCCCTTCCCGGGGATTACGCATCACCACTACATCGGCATAGCCGGACACCATGGTGATGGTATCCTTGAGTGTCTCGCCTTTGGCCACCGAGGAGGACTTGGGGTCGGCAAAGCCGAATACGGTGCCGCCCACCCGGAGCATGGCGGCCTGGAAAGAGAAGTTGGTGCGGGTAGACGGCTCATAAAAGAGGCTGGACATGACCTTTCCCCGGCAGGCGTCCATAAAATCTCCGGGGCGGTCCATGATCTCCACTGCCCGGTGGTACAGCCTGTCCCACTCTGCCCGGCTTACGTCTCCAAAGTCGATCAGATGCCGCATGATCCATCGCCCCGCTCTTTCTGCATTTTAGTCATGATACCATATTTCCGCTGGTCGTACAAGAGGTGCGGGGCCCTGCGGCCTGACAAAATCTTCTCGGTATGCTTCCCAAAACGATGGTAAAGCTAAACAAAAACCGGAGGAGGATATGCCGCATGGGGACGCTTTTCTGGACCTTCCTTTTTTACAGCTTTTGCGGCTTTTTGCTGGAGGTGGGGTTTGCCAAAGTTACCCACAGTCCTAAACAGGACCGCAAGTGCCATGTGCTGCTGCCGGTCTGCCCGGTCTACGGGGTAGGGGCCCTGTCCATTCTGCTTCTGCCTGCCGCGGTCACAGCCTACCCGTTTCTCCTGTTTTTGGCGGGGGCGGCGGTGTGCACAGCGGCGGAGTGGGGCTTGTCCTGGTTTTATGAGAAGGCCGCCGGAGCGGCCTTCTGGGATTACCACACGCTTCCATGGAACCTGAACGGAAGGGTGTGCCTCCTTTTCAGTCTTTTCTGGGGGCTGCTTGCCCTTCCCCTGGTCTATGGGGTTCAGCCCTGGCTTCTCCGGTGGGTGTCCCGCATCCCACCGGCGGTCACGATCCCGGCAGCTCTTTTCTATCTGGGGGATGCGGCCACGTCTCTTTTCCTGCTCCGCCGGGGCGGGACCCGGGCGCTCCGATGGCGTCAGGGCTTTCGGGCGGGCCGCCCGTCGTCCTGAGCGCTATATCTGCCTGAGTTCGGTCAGAGTCTCCACAATGGTCTTTCTGGGTACGTAGGGCCCGGCAAAGGCGACGAGCTGTTCCAGCGTCACCGTTCGGGCGGCGCCCAGCAGGGGATGGCGCAGCACCGTGGGGAACCGACGCTGAAACACCGCCCGGGCGGGGGCGTAGTCCAGCAGTTCCCCCACCGTGATTTTATTGTTTTTCAGATCCATGGGTCTCACCTCCACTCCATCCTATGACGGAAGCCCGGGATTTTGACTTGCGAGTTTTTCTCCACCGGGATATAATGGAGAAAAAAGGAGTGGTTTTTGTCGATGCAGTATTCATTTCATAATCAATTTCCTCGGCTTGCCCCGGGAGTCCGCCTGGCGGACAGTGCCGATCTGATAGGAGATCTGACCCTTGCGGAGAATGCCAGTGTGTGGTATGGAGCGGTCATTCGGGCGGATCACGCCCCCATTTTTGTGGGGGAAAATTCCAATGTTCAAGATAACGCCGTGATCCATGTGGAGGCGTCTCATCCCACCCATATCGGGAAAAACGTGACGGTGGGTCACGGGGCAATTGTCCACGGCTGCACGGTAGAGGACGGGTGCCTCATCGGCATGGGGGCCATTCTGCTCAACGGCTGTGTGATCGGCGCGGGATCGCTGGTCGCCGCGGGTGCGCTGGTGACGCAGGACAAGGTGATCCCGCCCGGGTCTTTGGTGGTGGGTTCGCCGGCCAAGGTGCTGCGGGCGCTGACAGAGGCGGAGCTGGCGGACAACCGTGGTTCCGCAAGCCACTATGCGGAGCTGGCGCGGGAGGAGCTTCCGCTGGCAGAGGAGGGGATTCGGTGAGACGAGGAAAGGGGGACTCCCCCGTTTCGGGTACCCGGAACAAGGCGCTCGCCGTGGTTTACTTCTGTCTGCGGTTTTCCGTGGTGGGCATTCTCATTGCGCAGGCATTCAACCGCGATTTTGAAAGCGTGTTCCTGTGTGTGCTCACGCTGGTGCTGTTTCTTATCCCCAATTTTCTGGAGCGCCGGCTCCGGATCGATGTGCCGGACACGCTGGAGATCATCATTCTGCTGTTTATCTATGCCGCGGAGATCCTGGGAGAGATCAGAGCTTATTATATCACCTTTCCATACTGGGATACCATGCTCCACACGCTCAACGGATTTCTCTGTGCCGCCATCGGCTTTTCTCTGGTGGACATCCTCAACCGCAACGCCAAGCTCACCCGCTTTTCCCTCACTCCGGCCTACATGGCCGTGGTGGCGTTCTGCTTTTCCATGACAGTAGGGGTGCTCTGGGAATTTTTTGAGTGTACCATTGACCACTTTTTCCTTCTGGATATGCAGAAGGACACCGTGGTCAATCTCATCAGCTCGGTGAAGCTGGACCCCAACGGCGGCAATGTGCCCACCGCCATCCGGGACATTGCCGACGTGATCATCGTCCACTCCGATGGGACCCAGGAAGCTCTTGGGCTGGGCGGATACCTGGATATTGGGCTTCTGGACACCATGAAGGATCTTTTTGTCAATTTTATCGGCGCCGTAGTCTTTTCCGTGATCGGTTATTTCTATGTCAAGCGTCGGGGCAGGGGCCGTTTTGCCAGACGGTTTATCCCACAGGTCATGCCGTCTGACACGGACGGGGATCCCACATAATTTCCGTACATATTCTGCCTCTCTGCGTCCATACTAAAACTGTTCCCGGACGGAACGTAAATTAAGGGAGGAATCATGTATGCAGCGCAATATCAATGGAAACCCCAGCATTAAGTGCTCTGTCAATTCCTGTGCCTACCATGCCAGCGGCACCGGCCTGTGCACGCTCAATGAAATCAAGGTTGGCTGCACCAGGCAGAACGTCTGCGATTGTGAGTCCACCGAGTGCGCCTCCTTCCAGCTGGGCGACCACGGATCCAACTGCGGCTGCCGCTGAGTGCAGTCCGGCCCCGTTTGGGGCCTACATAAGAAGGGAAGATTCATGTCCTATTGGCTGTATATTCTTCAATGTGGAGACAACACGCTGTACACCGGCACTACGGATGATGTGGAGCGCCGTCTGGCGGTCCATCAGAGCGGGAAAGGGGCCAAATATACCCGGGGTAGGGGGCCGCTGACCGTGGTGTACCGGGAGGCCTGTACCGATCGTTCCGCGGCGCTGAGGCGGGAAGCGGCCGTCAAACGCATGACCCGGGCAGAGAAGCTGTCCCTCATCACGGGAGGCTGAAATGAGGCTTTTTTTCGGCCTGCCCTTTGACGCGGAAACCTGCGCCGCCGTCCGGCGGGTCCAGAGCCGGCTGGAGGAATGCGCCCAGCGGGGGAGATTCACAGATCCGGGCAATTTTCACCTTACGCTGGCGTTTCTGGGAGAGGTGGAGGAGGAGCGCCTGAAGACGCTGGGGACCATCCTGCGTGAAAATCCGATCCCGCCGATCGATCTGCTCTTTGACCGGCTGGGGCAGTTTGGAGGCGGGATCTGTTACTTGGCGCCCAGGACCTGCCCGACGCTTTTGAAGGGGCAGGCGGCGTTGGAGTCCGCACTTCGCAGGGCTGGATTCGAGCTGGAGGAGCGGCTTTATACGCCTCATTTGACTTTGGGGCGAAAAGTCGTTTTTTCGGCAGGCAAGGACTTGTCGGGGTCACTGGAGCCGCCTGTCCCGGCGCACTCCTCCGGCGCGGCGCTGTTTCACTCCCATCGGGTGGGAGGTTGCCTGCGCTACACCAGGCTGGAGCCGGACTTCCGCTCTGAACCGGACGCATGAGAAAAATGGCGGGTCCCTGGGGGGACCCGCCATTTTATTTGGGCGGAAAAGGCGGGATGATCATAATAATCCGCTGTGAAAAGCAAGGGCCTTCCAAGTCCGGGCGGCTCTGCGCGCCTTTGACGCTCAGGATCGTGCCTGCCCCAGGATCCCGTACTCCTGACCCATAAAAATGTGGTCGTAGGTCTCATCGCGCCCGGACGGAGCGGTGATCTGGAAGTTTGCTTCCTTTTGAAAAATGATGACAAAGTCACTGCCGCCAAAAAGGAAATATCCAAGCGCGTCGCCCTTTTTCACTGTGGCCCCCACCTTTACCGTGTCCTCGAAGTTCACAGAGGATACCTGAGACATGCCGATGGGGAGCAGTGCAACAAGCCCGTAATCTTCCGTCTGCATGATGACACAGTCCCGCGTCTCTATCATCTGCCAGCCGGGAGTCTCGGCGTTGAGAATATAACTGCCGCTTTCCTCATCCCATGTCACATAACCGCCTACGGCATCGTCCTGAGGAATATGGGTGACTTCGAGGATCGTTCCGCTGACCGGGAAGTGGTATCGATGGTAGTCGTGGACGTCGAGGAAGGTGTGTGTGAGAACTCCGCCCCCAAAGGCGTCCTTATATTTGCTGTTTGGTCCTATGAGTGCTGCGATGGAATCAAACTCGCGGGATTTGATCAGCGCTTTGTCATTGGCTTTTTGTACGATCATGGAATTTTCATCTATCTGCCATACCCCCTGCGGAGTGGAGTCGGCAGGCGAAACCACCACGCTGTTATCTCCCACGGCGGCTATGGGGCGCTGATCGGTCGAGGAGAGACGCCGTGAGAAAAACTCATTGAAGGTGGTCCAGTTATCCGGCGACTCATACCAGTCGGTTTGCAGGCCGAAGCGCTCATCGGCGTAGGCCAGCTGATAGTATTCCTCGTTCCATGATTCTGGGGTGCTCAGATACTCGCCCCACGCCCGAGTGAACTCTATGAGCCACGAACGGTAAGGTTCCGCATATTGTAAGGAGTTGTTGTAAAGACCCTGCCCCTCCAGTTCATCAAGAGGCTGGTCGTTGATAAAGTAGAAATAATTCAGCGATTGGTCGATCTTTTCATACAGGCCCTCTGCCTTCACATTTTTTGAGATGTTCCACGGCATTGCGGTGCAGGCCCAGTCGATATAATCGTAATATTCCTCCAGAGACTGCGCTGGATTTGTCAATGGATCTGGATTGATCTTCTTGGCTGCGTCTATGCTTTTTTGAAGCAGGTTTTTTACGTTCGGGTTTTCCTCCAGAATTTTAATAAGCCTTTGAGTCATTTCCGCTCTGGCGGGCGCTGCGGTTGGCATGGAAGAAACTGCTGCCGTGGGAGTCGGCGTTACCTGGGAGCTGCCGCAGGCAGACAGGCAGAGTATCAGTGAGAGAGATAAAATCAAAGCGGCCGGACGTCTATGGAAAGCTGACATTATGGTTCCTCCTCGGTGCGTCATAGTATCGGCTAGTTTTCCCGGTCCGGTGAAGGATATACGTAATAACAGATGGGTTTCAGTTGGAATGTGACGGGGAGGCTGGTTGCTCTGCGAAGATCAGGGTCAGCGCAAAAAAATCCCGAAACGCTGATTGCTCAACGTTTCGGGAAATGGCGGAGAAGGAGGGATTTGAACCCTCGCGACGGTTTCCCGCCCTACTCCCTTAGCAGGGGAGCCCCTTCGGCCACTTGGGTACTTCTCCAAGCCGAATCTGTCTGTGCACCTGAGCGAAAAATCGTGGCGGAGAGAGTGGGATTCGAACCCACGGCTCTTGCGAGTCACCAGTTTTCAAGACTGGCTCCTTAAACCACTCGGACATCTCTCCATGCCTGTCCTCAATGAAAGATCGATCAGATGCGAAAATTATAATAACATATTTTGAGATCGCTGTCAACTGCAAACCGGGGGAGAATTCCCCATATTTTTTGCCTTATGGTCTAAAAACCCTTGCAAATTATGTGCATATGGGGTAAAATATCTTCGCATGATTTTATGAAATCAAATTTTGGAGGATGAATACCAATGCCTACGATTACTGCCAGTGAATTCCGCAACGGCGTGACTTTTGAGATGGACGGTCAGGTCATGCAGGTGGTCGAGTTCCAGCACGTCAAGCCCGGCAAGGGCGCTGCCTTTGTGCGGACCAAGATGAAGAATGTCCTCAGCGGCGGCGTGACTGAGACCTCGTTCAACCCCACTGCCAAGTTTGAGAGCGCCTACATTGAGCGCAAGGACGCCCAATACAGCTACAACGACGGCGACCTGTATTATTTTATGGACCAGGAGACTTTCGACATGGTTCCCGTGTCCAAAAAGGATCTGCCCGACGGTTTTGCGTTCGTTAAGGAAGAGACCGTCTGCAAGCTGATGATTTACAAGGAGAAGGTCGTGGGCGTTGAGGCCCCTAACTTTGTGGAGTTGGAGATCACCGAGACCGATCCCGGCTTCCGGGGCGATACGGCCACCAACGTCACCAAGCCTGCCACCGTGGAGACCGGCGCCGAGATCAAGGTGCCTTTGTTCATCAACCCCGGCGACCGCATCAAGATCGACACTCGAACCGGAGAGTATCTGGAGCGCTGCAAGGGCTGAGAATCAGCCGGCCGGAATCCCGTTTGGGCGGCGGGGAGACCCGCCCTACCGCGAGGCCACGGCGAATGTGGCTGAAAGTCGGGCCCTGAAAGGCCCGCCGCTGAAAGGAGTTTACTATGACCATTTCTGAGAAGGTCGCGTATCTGAAAGGGCTGGCCGAGGGCCTGAACCTGGATACCGAGAAGTCCAAGGAGGGCAAGCTCATCTCCGTGATGATCGGCATCCTGGAGGAGGTCGGCTTGTCCCTGGAGGATCTGGACGAGAACACCACCGCTCTGGGCGAGGAGTTGGACGCTGTGTCTGATGACCTGGCCGACGTGGAGGAGATCGTTTACGGAGACGACGAGGACGAGGACGAGTGCGGCTGCGGCTGTGAGGATGAGGATTTTTTTGAGGTGGAGTGCCCCAACTGCGGGGAGGACCTGGAGATTGATGAGTCCGTGCTGGAGACCGGCAGCGTGGAGTGCCCCAACTGCGGGGAGAAGTTTGCCATTGATTTGAGCGATGAAGACGATGGCTGCGGTTGCGGCTGTGACCACGACCACGGAGAAGACAAGTAAATTGCGCGAACGATAAGAAACGGACGGCCAAAAGGCCGTCCGTTTCTTATCGTTTATGAGATCTGATGGAAAAAGTCCTGGGAAAAACGGGGAAATATCCCGTGAAGAAAGGTTACTATGGACAAGGAAAAACTCAGGGAACGACAATAAAAACGCGCAAAACCTGGAAGCGTTTCCGGCTTTGAACCGGCATTTTGCCTATGGAGAGAGGCGGAATGAAATTTGAGAAGGAAGAGTTTGCATGGTTACATTCTTTGTCTGTCTGGTTGTTCTGATCGTGTTTTTTTCACTTACAACAAATTGGTGGAAAAGGTATTCCACATCGGTGACCGAGAGACTCCCGCCGTAACCCATCCGGATGAAGTGGACTACGTTCCCATGAAGACGTAGCGCATCTTTTTGGTGCAGATGCTGAACATTGCGGGACTGGGGCCGATTTACGGGGCCTTGCCCGGCATGATGTCTGAGCGCAATGATGGCTCCATTTCCGGGGGGGACTTTACATGGGAGAGGTGATCGCCTTTATAATGCGCGTGTTCTCCGTTGTGCTGCTGGTAACGGCGGGCGTCAATTTCTCCGTTGCTCCGGCCAGCCTTTTGGCCAGACTGACTCCTGAGGTGCTGGGCACCATGTTCTGGCTGGTGGCGATCATGGTCTACTACATGGTTTCCACGTTCCTGCCCATCGATAAAATTACCGGTGAGCTCTACCCGGTGTTTGGCGTATCCCTGATCATTATGGGGCTGGGGATCGCCGGGACAACGATGATCTTTTACGGCTCCGATATGCCCGAGCTCACCGCTGCTGCCTTGATGGCGGTGCATCCCAATAACCTGCCCCAAGTGGTCCATGATGCTTGTCACGGTGGTCTGTGGCGCCATTTCCGGCTTCCACGCTGCCCAGCGCTGTATTACCAGCGAGAAGGAAGGCCGGACCGTTTTCCGCGGCGCGATGGTGGCGGAGGGAATTATTGCCCTGATTTGGGCCGCTGCCGGCGACCTTTATGACAGCGGTGTCCGTGACATACTTTTTCCAGACTCCCGAGTGTCTGCGCCTGTCCGCGTCGGTGGCCTATCCGGTGAGGATCGCCGCCGTGTATAACGCCTGACGGAACAAAAACCGGAAAACCCTCTCACAAAAAGGAAGTTGTCCGGTTGTACGGTTTCCCTTTTTGTGTTATCCTAAAAAAATCAGAGCCAGCCCATTTCAAAGAGCGGGCGATTCAGCGGGGGGTATTGCCATGGAAGAATTAGAGAAGCTGCAAAAATGGCTGGACGAAAGCCGGAGTGCCGTATTTTTTGGCGGGGCCGGGGTGTCAACAGAGAGTGGGATCCCGGATTTCCGCAGCGTGGACGGATTGTACAATCAGTCGTACCGATATCCGCCCGAGACCATCATCAGCCGCAGTTTTTTTGCGCGCGATCCGGAAGAGTTCTACCGGTTTTACAGGGAGAAGATGCTCTGGCTGGATGCGGAGCCCAACGCGGCGCACCGCAAGCTGGCCGAACTGGAGCGGGCGGGCAGACTGGCGGCGGTGGTGACGCAAAATATTGACGGGCTGCATCAAAAGGCGGGCAGCAGGGTCGTGCTGGAGCTCCATGGGAGCGTCCATCGAAATTATTGTATGAAGTGCCACAAGAGTTTTGACGCCGCATATGTGAAGAATGCGCCCGGGATCCCCCGCTGTGATGTCTGCGGGGGAGTGGTGAAGCCGGATGTGGTTTTATATGAGGAGTCGCTGGATGACAAAACACTCCGCGAGGCGGTGTGCCGCATCGAGGCGGCGGATCTGCTCGTGGTGGGCGGGACCTCTCTGGCGGTCTATCCGGCCGCGGGATTGATCCAGTATTACAGAGGAAACCGCCTGGTTTTGATCAATCGGACGCCCACGCCTTACGACAGCCAGGCAGATCTGATTTTGACGGAAAACATTGGCGCGCTGATGGGGAAGCTGCGCGCCTAAAAAAGTGGCTCAAACCTGCAACGAATTTCTTCTGCTGACAGACTTTGGGGGTGAACGGAAAAGGATGCCGTTCACCCCTAAAGTCATGATATGGAGGAATGGAGCATGGACCATAAAAATTGCTGCCGGACTGGCAGGTTTGATGGCCCCGCCCGCAGGGGCCTGCGGCGCCAAGAAGGGCGGCGGGGCTGCTGTCTGTTTACGGGAAAGAGTTCTCCGCCCTGCCGGCGGAAACGGAAAAGAATGAGGTGATCCGTGCCCGGATTGTCAATGCCTGTGAGACCCCGGAGGACTATCTGGCGGACACCCGTTATTTTTACAATTACGTTGATTTGGACGGAGGCGGAACCGACAAGGTTCTGCGGTTGTAATGGGCCCATACACCGGCAGGGCCGACGGAGGCTCCGCGCTGATTGTGAAGCAGGAGGCTGGTGCGCTCACGGTGCTCCAAAAGCTTACCCTGGCCCATATGCCTGTTGTGGTCAGCGACACGGTAAGCAATGGATGGAAAGAGATCGTTGTCCCTTATTCCGGAGGGGGTGTGGAGCCCGCTTGTGTTGTGCTCAGAGCGGAAAATGGGATCTGTCCCAGCGTTGCGGATGGTGCCGCCATTGACTCGCTGGAAGGTGTCAGCGGAACGGCAGTTCTCTATATACAGGTGTGACGGCTCCGGATGCCCCGGTGCTGACTCTGGCTGGCTGAGCGTGGGGAGTGCTCTTCCGGACGGAAAGTGGAAGGGAGGCGGAGGTCGATCAGACCTCCGCCTCCCTTTCCTGTTCAGCGGTTTTCAACGCAAAAGAAGGTATAGCTGCCGCTGGCCAGCAGCCGCCCCTGAGAGTCGGTGATGTCGACTTCTGCCACACATGTGGTGCGGCCGCGGTGGCGGATGGTGCCTGTGGCCTGAATGGTGTCGCCCAGCTGTCCGCTGCGGAGGAAGTTGAAGCTGCTGGACAGGGTGACGTACCTGCGGCCGTCACTGCGGGCCGCAAGGCCGGCGGCGCAGTCTCCCATGGTGTAAAGAACCCCTCCATGGGCGATGCCGTAAGGATTCAGGCTCTCCTTGACAACAGTCAGTTCCATGACGGTCCGGCCGTGTTCCGCCTCCTTCAGGTGGATGTGGTTGTAATTCATAAATTCGTTTTTTTCACAAAGAGTGAGGATCCCATCGGGTGCAAGCATAATTCAAACTCCTTTTTCTCTTTTGAGTACAATAAAAGTTACGCCGTTGTTGCTGCGCTCCAGGTCCCGATCCCGCCGAAGTTCTCCGCACAGGCGAAAGGCGGCCAAGGTGGAGGCATCAAAAATGGAGAAACATTCTCCGGGAATAAATCCGGAAATGCTCCCCTGATTTTTAAGGCGGGTCAAATAATTTCTGGCCTCGATCCGGATGCGGCCGCCCGCGCCGGTGGAGCCGTAACCGTGGATGATTTTCACAACGGCGTCCCCGATCATTCGGCTGTGATTGATCTCAAAGGTCAAACGGCGGATTGCAGCATCCACAGTTGGATGACCAAGCTCCAGATTGACTTCCCGCAGGTTTCCCATGCTGTCACCCCACTTGGCGTAAGCAAAAATATTATATCCTGATTTCTCATGGGAAGCAATATTGACAAGTGACAAAAAATAGGGTATTCTACATAAAGTGTTTTTAAGGGCGCAGGCAGAGGCAGTTCCTGAAAGGGGCCGGATTGGAGGGCTCCGGGGGCGGTCGAGGACATTTTGAATGAGGCGCCCTTTTATGGAGCGGTATCGAAGTGGTCGCAACGAGCCTGATTCGAAATTACTCGAAATCTACTCCCGTTAGAGCCACCACAGAATCTCCAATCCCTTGTGTTTCAAGCACTCAACGGCTTTTATTGAAGTTCATATTTTTGCTTGTTCTATCCTGTTTTTCTATCCTATTCCTGACCTTGTTTTTTTCAAGGATTTAGGATAGAATAGGGATTGACATATTCGGAGGGCTATCGAAGAGGTCATAACGAGAACGACTCGAAATCGTTTGGCCGGTGTTGAGCCGACCCGTGGGTTCGAATCCCACGCCCTCCGCCACAGGAGCTATCAACTTTAGTTGATGGCTCCTTTTTCATGCTCCAAGATGGAAATTGCTTTCCATTGCGCTTGCAGATGTGAGCTTTGATGAGTAATCAAGGTGCGCGTAGATATTTGCTGTGGTTGAAAAATCACTATGCCCTAACCATTCTTGAATATGTTTCATGGGGACACCGCTGGCCAGCAGGAGGCTCGCACAGCTATGTCTGAGATCATGAAAGCGGATTTTACGGAAGCCGTTCCGTTCCAACAGCTTAGGAAACTGTGATGTAATATAGTTCGGCTTGAACCGATCCCCAATATCATCTACGCAAATATATTCAAGGAATTCTCTGTTATAGGAACGTCCACATAGCTTTTGATTTCTTTCCTGTTGAGCCTTTACCGCAAGCAGCTTTTCATGAAAGTACGGTACAAGCGGGAGCGTTCTACGGCTGGACTTTGTTTTTGTCGTATCCTTTGCAACGATTACACATTTACCATCCAAATTGCAAGAAGTTACGGTATGGCTGATTGTAATGGTGTTTTGCTCAAAATCAATGGCGCTCCATTTTAAGCCAACGATTTCACTTCGACGCAAGCCATAAAATGCACCGAGAAGAACCGGCAATTCCAATTTTGTGCCTGTAACGGCTTCAAAGAGTTTGTTCAACTCATCCCTATCGTAAAAGTTGCCGTAAAATTTGTCCTGCTTTGGCCGCTCAACCTTGTCGGCGGGATTGCTCGGAATCATATCGTTCTTGACGGCGTATTTGAGTGCCTTATGGATATTTGCGTGATAATGAATCACAGACGACGCCTTTACCCGCTGTAATTGCTCCTGATAGAACATTTGAATGTCATGTGCCTGCAAATCCCGTAAGAGTATTTTCTTCTTCCGGAAGTATGGTGCAATAATTGACTTCACAGCATTTACATACGAAGAATAAGTCGGTATGCTGACGGTTGATTTTACAATCTCAAGCCATTGTTCCATGAAGTCTGCAAATAGCACATCGTCACCGGCCTTGGCATTGGCATATTTTCTCCGTTCTTCCATGAGCATCTGTTCTGCGCGTTTTTTGTTGCCCTTGATCGTTAAGCCTGTCGAGATCCATTTGGGCTTTCTTTTTCCTGCTGAATCTGTCAGGTTTAGAATGATGTAATAATAGCCATTTTTTTCATGCAGATGGCCCGCTACCATGTTAATCCTCCTTTCGCACAAATCGGAGGCCATAGGATTTCTGCTGTCGGCCTCCTTATAGTATCACTTGTCACTCGGCAATGCAAAAAACACAGTCTTAGATAAGAAAGGCCCTTTTCATTCCGGTCGGATTACTTGCAGATATTCCAACAAATTGATTTTGGGAATGCGATATGCGCGGCCTATTTTCAAGAAACGAATCTGGCCAGTCTGTAATAGCTTGTATCCAGTCTTTTTGCCAATTGACAAAGCTCTGCACATCTCATCAATAGACATTACATCAGGGTATTCATTTAGCATGAAACGAATTGCATTTTTTCGCATGACTACCTCCTATAATTACTGTTGATTTAATGAAAGTGACAAAACCGGACGGCGGCTGGCAGCCGCCCACGGGAGTCTCACCCCGGCCCATGCTGATGGGTGCGCCGCGCAATGCTTTGAGGGCGTTCAACGCGGGAGTATCATTATCCCAAACTCGGAGTCATGGCCGCCGCGCTGCCACGCACGGTTACAGACTGGCTTGCTTGCTCGCTCGCCTGTCCAGTTATCTGGATGGGTCTTGGCGCGCCGTCTGCCGGCTCGTCCGGCTCGGAACGTTATCCGTTTGCCTATGCAGCGCAGCGCGCGTTTTCAAGGTGCATATATCAGGCTGTGTATCAGCCGGGAAAGGCTCTTATCCATGAGATAGGGGCCTTTCCTCGCAGATGCACGGAGATGCCGCCGCAGAAGTGTGGAAAGGGGCAAACACATTCCTGAGCGGCAGATGTATTCACACGGTTCGGATCACCTTGAATTCAATGATCTTGGTGATCAGCTTTGTTCGCATCCTGCATAGCTTTTCCTCATCAATGCAAAGATGCTCAACGCCGTTCTCATCATAGAGCCGCCTTGTCGCCAGAGCCGCCATATAGCGTTCGTAGTGCCGCAGCACGGCATTGATCGCATCCACATCTCCGGAAGATGCTGCTTCAATGGTAGAAAAAGGGAGCAGGGATACATTCGCATTACCCGGTTTGTTCGTCACTGCTATCAACCTCCATTTTCTTTTTTAATTCCTTAAGAGACTTTGCACGTCTGCGCTGCACGGTGTATCGGACCATATCCAGCTTATCCGCGATCTCCTGATCGGTCATATCCAAAAAATACGCAAGCAGAATAATATCCCGCTTTTTCTCAGACAGCTTCACAAGGGCATTGGCAAGGATTTCGCTGCGGATAGGGATGGTATAGCCCTGCACCTGAAAGCAGAATCGTTCGCACGGGTACTCGTCCAGTACGCCCAACTGTCTCTCCTGACTTTCTGACAACCACGAAAGGGAAGTCTCATGCTTGGAGCGCCATGCGATGTGATTGTCATAATCGATGGCCTCTCCGCGCAGCACCATCTTGCATAGCCTGTCGAATTCATGCCGAGCAGTTTCCTTCTGGGACGGCGTCAGCTCCATGAGTTTTTGCACCTCCTTCCCGAACCGCGGGAGGCGGTGTATTTTCCCCTTTGCTTATATCCCGATTGGGAGGGGTGGTTTTGCGCACTTTTCGGCAAAAATTTTCAAAAAAATTTTCCAACGGCACAATGAGCCGATGGAAAAAGAAAATATGGTAATTTAAGCAATACAAAGCGGTGTAGTTGAATACACCGTTTAGAACCGTAAAAGCTATATGATAAATAGCAGTGCTTCTATCAATTTGACTAAGGTCCGCTATCCGCATCGCACCAACAAACGCGGTCTTTTACTGGAAATTCCTTAATTTAGAAATTTGCTTCAAAAAATACAACTCCTTTCCGATGGTGGGTTACGGTACATCATAATACTGCCCTACATACTAATTTAAGTGAGCTTGAGTACACACTAAAATGGTAGTAGAGGTGATGAATGTGTATGTTGCGCTCGATCTTCTGGCAAAGGCTGTGAGAGAGGCCAGAGAGGAACGGGGTCTTTCTCAGCGAGAATTAGCCCGCAAGCTAAGAATGAATACAAGAACGATCATGGATTTGGAGATCTGCCGCAGCAATCCGAAGGGCGAAACTATTTTCCTTATTGCCCGTGAGCTGCACATCAGCTTGGATGTCATTGCACACGCTGGCACCTCTCGTCCGAATTCCGTCAGCGCCGATGTTCTGGAGTTCTTCTCTGGAAAAGACGATACTGAATCAAGGGACTATATCGATCTCTGTCGTCAGGCAGAGAAAATGAAGAAAAAGAAAGATCAGTAACGGAGAAGTGGGGGTTACACCCTGCTTCTTTTTTGCTCCAAAAGATAAAAAGGCGGCGGCAAAGGACATGGTGATCCTTTGCCGCCGTTCTTATTGCGGGGTTAGTATACGGTTACTTGCTCTGATAGTTACGATAGAGGAAAGTAACGATTTGAGCGCGGGTGCAGTTGTTGTCAGAGCCGAACAGACCGCCGCCGATGCCGCCGGTGATGCCGTTCTTCTCCGCCCACTTGACTGCCGCCGCATAGTAGGCGTTGGTTGCCACATCGCTGAAGGCTGCATTGCCGCTGACAGCAGGCACGCCGGATGCGCGATAGAGGAAGGTCACCGCCTGTGCGCGGGTGCAGGTAGCATCGGGGCTGAACTTGCCGTCGCCGGTGCCGCCGGTGATGCCGTTTTCGACCGCCCAGGCAACAGCCTTGGCATAGAAGGCGTCAGCGGGAACATCCGTGAAGCTGCTCATGTTCTTGGGAGCGGGAGAACCGGCAGCACGCCACAGGAAGGTGACGATCTGCGCACGGGTGCAGGGCTGGTTGGGAGCGAACAGGTCATTGCCGACGCCGCCCGTGATGCCCTTCTCTGCCGCCCACTTGACCGCTTCATAGTAGTAAGCGTCCACGGGAACATCCTTGAAAATCTGCACCGGAGTCTCCTCAACGAAGCTGCCCTTGACCGTGACTTTGCCCGTAGGCATGGTGAAGATGTACTTGCCGTTCTTCTCAGTGAGCTTCACCTTATCGCCGTTCTTATCCAGAACCTTGAGCGTGTCCAGCTCATAGCCATTGTCAGGCTTCACAGTGATGGTCACGGTATCGCCCTTGGAGGCAGACTTGGGAGAAACGGTAATGGTGCCGTTCACGGTCTTATCCACGGAAACGGTGTAGCTGGGGGTGTAGGAACCGCCGCCACCGCCACCGCCGCCGGTGTAGGTCCAGTGCGCATAGACGGTGGTGTTGGCCGAGAAGGTATAAGCGGTCGTGATCTGGGTGCCGCCGCTTGCTGCGGTGTACCAGCCGACGAAGCTATAGCTGCCGCTGTGTGTTGCGGTAGGCAGACTGGAGAGCTTCTGTCCGCTTGTGGTCTGTGAAGGGATCGTACCGTTGCCGCCGTTGACATTAAAGGTAATGGTGTACTCGGTCGGCGTGGGAGGCG
>NZ_JBNPLQ010000031.1:0-29886 GCF_050313575.1 Candidatus Pseudoscillospira sp. SGI.172
TCGCGCGCACGTATGGTCCGCCTTCGGCGGACCATACGCACACTTACGGGCTGAGATGTGTTTTCTGCCACGTACACGCCGCGGCAGAAAACGGATCCCACCTCTTTCGCGCCTGCGGGCGCGAAACTCTGTGAGGCTTTTTCGACAAGCTGAAGGATGCCGCCCCGTCGGGGCGGCATCCTTCTTTTTCCCTTAAAACGTGAGCTGCGGGGGGTTGTCTTACACCTTGTCCTCCCGCAGTGACTCCGCGGCGGATCCGGCCGCGTGAAGCTCGTCGAGGTACTGGCTCACCAGGGGAATGGCCAGACCAGCGGAGAGGAAGGAGCAGGTCACGCCCACCAGGCGGCGGGCCATCCGGCTCTTGAGGGAAAGTCCTGCCAGAGCTCCGGTGGACAGCAGGCAGATCTTCAGGGCCGCCATATCCTCCAGATCCATCTTTTTGATGTACCGTTTGCCGGCGTCGGCCAGTTTTTCCACATTGACTGCCATCATTGTGGACACTCCCTTCTTCAGTAGCGGCGAATGACGGCCACCACCCGGCCCAGCAGGGCGGCGCCTTCACCGTCGATGGGTTGGTAGGCGGGGTTTTCCGGCAAAAGCCAGATGTGCCCGTCCGTTCGGCTCAGGGTCTTGACTGTGGCCTCGTCCTCAAAGAGGGCCACCACGATGTCTCCGTCCCGGAAGCTCTCCTGCCGGTGGACCACCACCAGATCTCCCGGCAGAATTCCGGCGCCCAGCATGGATTCTCCCCGGACCCGGAGGGCGAAGTGTTCTCCCGTGCGTCCGCCGGTGTCGAAGGTGAGGTATTCCTCCACGCACTCCTCCGCCAGAATGGGGGATCCGGCCGCCACGTCGCCCACCAGGGGCACCTGGTCGGCCCGTGCTTCTGTCTCCTCAGGCACGGCCTCCCTGGGAAGCGTGATGGCCCGGGTCTTGCCGTCGGCCTTTTGAATGTACCCCTCAGCCTCCAGCTTTTTCATGTGAAAGTGGACGGTGGACGGGGATTTCAGGTGGACCGCCGCGCCGATCTCCCGCACAGAGGGGGGATAGCCTTGAGTCCGGGTATACTGGAGAATGAAGTCGTAGATCTCCGCCTGCTTGGGCGTCAGTGGTGCGGCCATAGGCACCCCTCCTTCTTTTGTTACTGATATCTTACCATACATCTTTCCAAATGTCAAACATCTGTTCTAAAAACTTGTTTACAATTTGGACTTGATTTTTGCGGGGGTCTGCCGTATACTTCGTAAGCACGCAAACGATAAGGATACGAACGATTGGAGATGAGACAATGTACTGCGCGGATGAACCCAGCGCAATTTTTCATGGCCTGCATCAGGCTCATCGAAAGAGAGTGATGGAGGAACAGGCGGAGCGGGGGCTGGCCGATCTGGGCTCCCCCATGCTGCTGCTGGTGCTTCTCCACGGGGAAAAAGCGGGCAGGATCTATTCTCAGCGGGAGGTGGCCCATCTGCTTCGGCTGGCGCCGGCCACGGTGGCGGTCTCCCTGAAATCCCTGGAGCGCTCGGGCTATGTGGAGCGGCGGGCCGATGAAAAGGACGCCCGGAGAAACCAGGTGGGACTGACCGACAAGGGCCGCCGGGCGGTAGAGCTGTGCGGACAGTCCTTCCGGGCGGTGGATCAGCGGATGCTGGCCGGATTTTCTCCGGAGGAGCGAGAACAGCTCAACGGATTTTTCCACCGTATGATGGAGAACCTGGGAGGGATGGAGCCTCCCCCCTTCTGTCCTCGAGAGGAGTGTCACAAGGAATGGTAAAAAAACTTTCCGTCTATATGGGTCAGTACCGGCGGTGGGCCGTCCTGGCGCCGGTGCTGGTGATCGTGGAGGTCATCTGCGAGATCATTATGCCCCGGCTGATGGCCGCCATTGTGGATGTAGGCATCGCCAACTCCGACATGGCGTATATCCTTCGGGTGGGCGGCGTCATGCTGGCGCTGGCCGCGGTGGGCATGTTCTGCGGCGTGACCTCGGCCAAGGCGGCCTCCATTGCGGGCCAGGGTTTTGGGGCCAATCTGCGGGATTCCATGTTCCGCAAGATCCAGGACTTTTCCTTCGCGGACATCGACCGGTTCTCCTCGGGCTCCCTCATCACCCGGATGACCAACGACGTCAACGCCATTCAGCTCACCGTCACCATGGGGATGCGCATCATCACCCGGGCGCCGGTGATGCTCATTGCCGCGCTGGCCATGGCGGCCTCCATCAACGGCCGTCTGGCGCTGGTGATGCTGGTGGTCATCCCGGTGATGGTGCTGGCCATCGGCCTGATCATGAAGGTCTGCAACCACCTGTTTGAAGTGATGCAGCGGAAGATCGACAATCTCAACAGCGCGGTGCAGGAGAATCTGGTGGCGGTCCGGGTGGTGAAGGCCTTCGTCCGGGCGGGCTATGAAAAGACCAAGTTCAAAAAGGCCAACGACGAGCTCACCGACGCGGGCATCCAGGTGGCCATGCGAATCGTGATGATCATGCCGGTGATGATGCTCTGCCTCAACCTGGCCACCCTGGCCGTCCTCTACCTGGGCGGCATTCAGGTGATGGACGGCGCCATGCGCTACGGCGATCTGTCCTCCTTCCTCAACTATATTTTCCAGATCCTCATGAGCGTGATGATGGTGGCCATGAGCCTGCTCCAGCTCTCCCGGGCCGCCGCCTGCGCCCGCCGGATCATCGAGGTGCTGGACACGCAGCCCGACATCCAGGACCGGGCGGAGCGCGGGGCCGCGGCCCTTCCCCCCGCCCGGGGCGAGGTGGAGTTCCGGGACGTGTCCTTTAAATACCGTTCCTCGGGCAGCGGGGACGACGTATTGAGCCATCTGAGCTTCACGATGAAGCCCGGTCAGGTCACCGCCATCGTGGGGGGCACCGGCGTGGGCAAGTCCTCCCTGGTGAATCTCATCCCCCGCTTTTACGATGTCACCGGCGGCAGCGTGCGGGTGGACGGCGTGGACGTGCGGGACTATCCCCTGGAGGAGCTGCGGAGCCGCATCGGTATGGTGCTGCAAAACAACGTCCTCTTTTCGGGGACCATCCGGGAGAACCTCCTCTGGGGCAAGGCGGACGCCACGGAGGAGGAGCTCGTCCAGGCGGCCAGGGACGCCCAGGCCTATGACTTCATCATGTCCTTCCCCGACGGCTTCGACACCCGCATCGACCAGGGCGGCGTCAATGTCTCCGGCGGCCAGAAGCAGCGGCTGTGCATTGCCCGGGCCATGCTGAAAAAGCCTGCCGTCCTCATTCTGGACGACTCCACCTCCGCCGTGGACTCGGCCACCGAGGCCGCCATCCGGGAGTCCTTCGCAAAAAATCTGGCGGGGACCACCGTCATCATCATTGCCCAGCGGATCTCCTCGGTGCAGTCCGCCGACCAGATCCTGGTGCTGGACGACGGCACGGTGGCGGGCTCGGGCACCCATGCCGAGCTGCTGCAAAGCAACGCCGTCTATCAGGAGATCTACCAGTCTCAGCAGGAAGGGGTGAGCGAATAATGGCGGGACACAATCGCAATGGCGGCTTCGCCAAGCCCAAGGACGCGAAAAAGACCGTCAAACGGCTGCTGGGCTATCTCTCTCAGAGCAAGCTCCCTCTGGCGGGGGTGTTTCTCTGCCTGATCCTCTCGGTCTGCTCCAACGTGGGCGGCTCCTACTACATGCGCCCGGTCATCAACAATCTGGTGGGCGGGGTCTACGCGGGGCCGAAGGATCTGCTTCTGGCCCTGGCACCTCTGCTGGGCATCTACCTGGTGGGTGTGGCCGCCTCTTACGTGCAGTCGGCCACCATGGCCCGGCTGGCCCAGAAGGGCACCAACAGGCTGCGGAAGGATCTGTTCGACCGGCTTCAGGATCTGCCTGTGTCCTACTACGATCAGCACACCCACGGGGAGCTCATGAGCCGGTTCACCAACGACGCCGACAACGTCCAGATGGCGCTGGAGCAGTCGGTGGTCTCCCTCTTCTCCTCCGCCCTCATGTTTGTGGGCATCGTGGGGATGATGATCGTGGTCAGCCCCATCCTCTTCCTCATCACGCTGGTGATCCTGGGAGTCACCATGCTCGTTTTCCGGAGCATGGGCGGAAAATCCCGGAAATACTACCGGGAGCAGCAGGCCAACCTGGGCAGGGTCAACGGCAACATCCAGGAGATGATCGAGGGGCTGAAGGTGGTCAAGGCCTTCACCCATGAGGAGCAGGCCAAGGAGGCGTTTTCCAGGCTCAACGACGACTACCGCTGGGCGGCGGCCAAGGCCAACTTCTACTCCACCGCCATCATGCCTGTGGCCATGAATCTGAACAACGTGGGCTACGCCCTCACTGCCGCGGTGGGCGGCCTGCTGGCCATCTTCGGCGGCTTCGACCTGGGCGGCTTCACCGTCTACCTCCAGTATTCCCGGCAGGTCAGCCAGCCCCTGAACCAGATCTCCCAGCAGCTCACCACCATTCTCTCCGCTCTGGCGGGCGCCGAGCGCATTTTTGAGGTGATGGATACCCAGCCGGAGACCGATGAGGGCAAGGTGACGCTGGAGGCGGTGAACAAGGCCCCCGACGGGACCCTCTCCCCTGCCGCAGCCGGCCGGGGCACCGGCCACTGGGCGTGGCGGGTGCCCAACCGGGGCCGCATGACCCTGGTTCCCTGTGTGAAGGACGGCGAAGGCAATCTGGTCCGGTGTCCGGAGAACACCCCGGATCACCTGTGGGCCTGGAGCTATCCGGAGGGCGACCCGGCCCAGGGGCTCCACCGCATCCGGGGCGCGGTGACCCGGGAGAAGGACTGTGTCCTGGCGGAGCTCACCGGCGCGGTGCGGTTCCGGGACGTGGATTTCTCCTACGTTCCCGGCAAGCAGATCCTCCACAACGTATCGGTGTATGCCAACCCGGGCCAGAAGATCGCCTTTGTGGGCTCCACCGGCGCGGGCAAGACCACCATCACAAACCTCATCAACCGCTTCTACGAGATCCAGGACGGCGTCATCACTTACGACGGCATCGACGTCAAGGAGATCCGGAAGGACGACCTGAGAAGGTCTCTGGGCGCGGTGCTTCAGGATACCCACCTCTTCACCGGCACCGTCATGGAGAATATCCGCTACGGCAGGCTGGACGCTACCGACGACGAGTGTATCGCCGCCGCCAGGACCGCGGGGGCCCACTCCTTTATCCGGCGGCTTCCGGACGGATACCGCACCATGGTCACGGGGGACGGCTCCAACCTCTCCCAGGGCCAGCGGCAGCTGCTGGCCATCGCCCGGGCCGCCGTGGCCGATCCCCCGGTGATGATCCTGGATGAGGCCACCTCCTCCATCGACACCCGCACCGAGGCCCAGATCCAGAAGGGCATGGACGCCCTCATGGAGGGCCGGACGGTGTTTGTCATCGCCCACCGCCTCTCCACTGTGCGCAATGCCGACTGCATCGTGGTCATCGAAGGCGGGCGCATCCAGGAGAAGGGAAGCCACGCAGAGCTTCTCGAGCAGCAGGGGCGTTACTATCAGCTTTACACCGGGCAGTTCCAGCTGGACTGACCTGGGACGGATCAAAGGGAGCGGACGGAGGCTTGGAAGAGCCTCCGTCCGCTTTCCTGCTTTTGAAAAATCAGAGAGGAAGGCTTGCCCTTCCTGCCGGTTTTTGCTATAATCAACACGATTTTGAAATCGGGGAGATGGAACGCATGCGCAACGTCAGCCTCATCGGGATGCCCGGCTCGGGCAAATCCACCGTGGGCGTTCTGCTGGCCAAGGAGCTGGGATTTTCTTTTGTGGATACCGACCTGCTCATCCAGCGGCAGGAGGGCGGGCTGCTGCAGGCGGTGCTGGACCGGCTGGGGACCGAGCGGTTTTTGGATACCGAGGCGGAGGTGATCGCCTCTCTGGACTGCCAGCGCACCGTGATCGCCCCCGGCGGCTCCGTGGTGCTTCGGGATCTGGGAGCCAGACACCTCAAAGAGCTGGGGCCGGTGCTCTATCTCAGCCTCCCCTGCCCCGTGCTGGAAAAGCGGCTGGGGAACCTGGCCACCCGGGGGGTCACCCTGGCCCCCGGCCAGACGCTCCAGGATCTCTACGACTACCGGGCGCCCTTTTATGCCAGATACGCCGACATCACCATCAACGCCGACCAGCCCACCATTGAGGACACCGTGGCTCTGGCGGTGAAGGCCCTGCGGGAGCACTTTTAAACACGCTTTTCTCTCTGAAAAACCGCAGGCCGCGGCTTGCCAAGCCGCGGCCTGCGGTTGATTTTCCGCCCGCAGTTGTAATTTGCTTCAAAAAATGGTATACTACCGTCACTGGATAGTTTCACGGCCTCTCGGCCGTGTTTGTGCTTCCCTCCAGCGGAAGGAGGGGGCCCGGCGCCCGCGCCGCTATAATCTGCTTCCGCTCTCCCGCCCGGGCGTGCCGATGCGTACGCCTTTCTTTTGCTGTGCGCGGGATATTTGAAAAAAGGAACGCGACTATGACCTTTGAATCCCTGGGCCTCTGCGCCCCGATCCTTTCCGCTCTCTCCGACCTGGACTACCGCGCCCCCTCCCCCATCCAGGCCAAGGCCATCCCCCCCGCTCTGGCCGGGCGGGACGTGCTGGGCTGCGCCCAGACCGGCACCGGCAAGACCTGTGCCTTCGCCGCCCCCATCCTTCAGCGGCTCAGCGAGCGCCCGGTGAAGGGCCGCCCCGTCCGCGCCCTCATCCTCACCCCCACCCGGGAGCTGGCCCTCCAGATCCAGGAGAGCTTTGAGGCCTACGGCAAAAATCTCCCCCTCCGCTCCGCCGTCATCTTCGGCGGGGTGGGACAGCAGCCCCAGGTGGACAAGCTGAAAGCGGGCGTGGACATTCTGGTGGCCACCCCCGGCCGGCTGGAGGATCTCCACAATCAGGGGTATATCCATGTGGAAAAACTGGAGATCTTCGTTTTGGACGAGGCCGACCGGATGCTGGACATGGGCTTTATCCACGATGTGAAGAAGATCCTGGAGTGGCTGCCCCGGAGGAAACAGACCCTCTTCTTCTCCGCCACCATGCCTCCCGAGGTGCAGGGACTGGTGGACTCCCTGCTCACCGATCCCGTGAAGGTGGCGGTGGATCCGGTGTCCTCCCCGGTGGAGGTCATCGACCAGAAGCTTTACTATGTAGACCGGAGCAACAAATCCAGGCTCCTGGCCTCTCTCATCCTGCGGCCCGAGGTGAAGAACGCCCTGATCTTCACCCGCACCAAGCACGGGGCCAACAAGGTGGCGGGGGACCTGCAAAAGGCGGGGGTGACCGCCGCGGCCATCCACGGAAACAAGAGCCAGACGGCCCGCCAGCAGGCGCTGGCCGATTTTAAGGAGGGCCGGGTCAAGGCCCTGGTGGCCACCGACATCGCCGCCCGGGGCATCGACATCGAAGAGCTCTCCCATGTGTTCAACTACAATCTTCCCGACGTGCCCGAGACCTATGTCCACCGCATCGGCCGGACCGGCCGGGCGGGCCGGGGCGGCACCGCCGTGTCCTTCTGCGAGTTCTGGGAGAAGCCTCTGCTCAGGGAGATCGAGAAGCTGCTGAAAAAGTCCATTCCGGTGGTGGAGGATCATCCCTGGCCCATGGAGGTCTTTGAGGCCCCCAAAAAGGACGCCCGGGGCCGGGAGATCAACCCAGACGACGCCGAGGCCCGGGCGGCCGCCCGGGAGCGCAGGCGTCAGCGGGAGGAGAACAAAAAGACTGCCCAGGCCGTCAAGCCGGTCAAGGGCGAGACTCCGGTGAAGGCCCGGAGGGAGGCCCCCGCCCGGGCGGAGAAGGCTGCCCAGTCCCCCGCCTCCGGCAAGCGGAAGGCGTCGGGCTACAAGCCCAGCCGCACCCTGGAGGAGGCTCTCACCGCCATGGAGCCCCACGGCAGCCCCGAGGAAAAGGCCCGTCCGGTGGAGTATTACCGGGACCCCCTGGCCGGGGAGACCATTATGGACGCCACCGCCCGGCTGCTGGCCCCCAGAAAGACGGCCCGCACCACCGAGAAAAAGCCGGCGACCCGGCAGGCGCAGCCCAAGGAGGGCGGCCGCCGGAAAAAAGGGGCTGAGCCGAAGCAGGAGCCGTTCCCTCCCGCCAAGGTGCAGAACGCGCCCCGCCGGGAAAAGAAGGCCAAAGCCCCCGCCGAACAGGGCGGAAAGCGCCGGGGGGGCCGTGGAAACGGCGGCCGCCGGGGCGGGCCCATGGAGGTCACCCTGCGGCTGGGGAGCCAGAAGGACTCCACGGAGCAGCAGGGCAGCCTGATGAAGCCCTATTATTTCAACCCCAACGAGGATTAAGGAACCACTGAATCAATCCCCGCATGTGTCTTGGCGGCAGATTTTCCGCCTGACTGCGTTAAAAAGTCCTGAAATACACAAAGTATTTCTGCGATTTTTTGCCTTGCCAGACGAAAAATCTGCTCACCGATCCACATACTTGGTTTTAATCAGTGGTTCCTGAAACAAAAAAGACCGCGGGAGTCCCCAGTCAGGGGACTTCCGCGGTCTTGTCATGTTCCGGTCTTTCCGTAGTCTTCGATGAGGATGCGGGCCAGCTTCAGAGGGTCCTCCCCCTTTTTGAGCTTGAGGGTGAGGGCGGGCTTCTCCCCGGCCGAGAACAGAAGGCGGCCCTGGCAGCGGCTTTGGGCGCAGAGGGCCGAGACCCGCCGGAGCTCGAAGGAGGAGAGGGAGAACAGGAGACTGTTTCCCTTCTGACTGATCTCAGACACCCCGCACCGGGCGGCGTCGGCGCGGAGAAGGGCCACGGCGATGAGGTTGTTCACCGGCCGGGGGGGATCGCCGTAACGGTCGATGAGCTCGTCGGTGAGGTCGTCGGCGTCGGCCTCGCTGCGGATGAGGGCGATGCGGCGGTAGAGATCCATCCGCTGTTCCGGGGAGGGGACGTACCGGTCGGGGATGGAGGCCGAGACCGTGAGGTCGGCAGAGCACTCGGCGGGGCGCTCGGCCTTCTCCCCCCGCTCCGCGAGGACGGCCTCCTCCAGGAGCTTCAGGTACATGTCGTAGCCCACGCTGAGGAGGAAGCCCGACTGCTCGGGGCCCAGCACATTGCCCGCCCCCCGGATCTCCAGGTCCCGCATGGCGATCTTAAAGCCGGAGCCGAATTCGGCGAACTCCCGGATGGCCCCCAGCCGCTTGGAGGCCACCTCGCTGAGCACCTTGCCCCGGCGGAAGGTGAGGTAGGCAAAGGCCCGGCGGCTGGAGCGGCCCACCCGCCCCCGGATCTGGTGGAGCTGGGCCAGCCCCATCTTGTCCGCGTCCTCGATGATGAGGGTGTTGGCGTTGGAGATGTCGATGCCGGTTTCGATGATGGTGGTGCACACCAGCACGTTGACCTCCCCCTCCGACATCCGGGTCATCACATCGTTGAGTTCCTCCTGGGTCATCTTGCCGTGGGCGATGCCGACGGTCACATCGTCCCCCAGAAGGGTCTTGATGTGGGCTGCCGTGCGGGAGATGGTTTCCACACGGTTGTGGAGATAGTAGACCTGTCCCCCCCGCTCCAGCTCCCGGCGCATGGCGTCGGAGAGCACCGACCAGTCGTGCTCCATGACGTAGGTCTGCACCGGCTGGCGGTCCTGGGGCGGCTCTTCCAGGGTGGACATGTCCCGGATGCCCGAAAGGGCCATGTTCAGGGTCCGGGGAATGGGGGTGGCCGAGAGGGTAAGCACGTCCACCTGGCGGGAGATCTCCTTGAGCTTTTCCTTGTGGGTGACGCCGAAGCGCTGCTCCTCATCCACCACCAGCAGGCCCAGATCCTTGAATTTGACGTCCTTTTGCAGGAGCCGGTGGGTGCCGATGAGCAGATCCACCTGCCCCGCCTCCAACCGGCGGAGGGTCTCCTTCATCTGGGCGGGGGTGCGGAAGCGGGAGATGACGTCGATCTCCACCGGGTACTTGGAAAAGCGCTGCTTGGCCGAGAGGAAGTGCTGCCGGGCCAGAACGGTGGTGGGCACCAGGATGGCGGCCTGCTTGCCGTCCAGCACGCACTTCATGATGGCCCGGAAGGCCACCTCGGTCTTGCCGTAGCCCACGTCGCCGCAGAGGAGCCGGTCCATGGGCCGGGGGGCCTCCATGTCCCGCTTGATCTCGGCTACGCACCGGAGCTGGTCGTCGGTCTCGGTGTACTCAAACTCGTCCTCGAACTCCTTCATCCAGGGGGAGTCGGGGGAAAAGGCGAAGCCGGGCTGGCGCTGGCGCTGGGCGTAGAGCTGGATGAGGCCCTTGGCCAGGTCCTGCACCGCCTTTTTGGCCCTGGACTTCTGCTTTTCCCAGTCCGTCCCCCCCAGCCGGGAGAGCTTTTTCGTCTCATTGGCGTCCTCGCCGCCGCCGATGTATTTGCTCACCTGGTCCAGTTGGGTGGCGGGGACGTAGAGGGCGTCCGCCCCGGCGTAGGAAATTTTTACATAGTCCTTCTCTATCCCGTCCACCGGGAGCTTCACCATGCCCGCGTAGCGGCCGATGCCGTGCTGCTGATGGACCACCAGGTCCCCCGGAGAGAGGTCGGCGTAGGACTTGAGCTTTTCCCGGTTGGTGGGGGCCTTGGCTTTGGCCTTCTTCCCCGGCGCGGCCTGTCCCTCGGTGAGAATGGCCAGCTTGGCGGCGGGGTACTCCATGCCGGAGGAGAGCCCGCCGCAGGCGATGACCGCCTTGCCCGGCTCGGGGAGGGCGTGGAGCTGAAAATCCACCCCCGCCCGGAGCTTCTGCTCCCGGAGGAGGGACTGGAGGTTCAGACACCGCTGCTCCGTCCCCGCCAGCACCACCGCGGAGTAGCCCGCGCTCAGGTAGTGGGAGAGGTCGGAGACCGCCGTCTCCAGGCTGACGCCGTAGGAGGGGAGCTGCTTGGCGGTGACGGTGAGGAGGGTGCGGGGGCGCTGGGGGTACTGGGAGGAGGGGAAGGAGTCCAGATAGGCCACCGGCCAGTCGCTCAGCCGGGCGGAGAGCTCCTCCGGCGTGCGGGCGTACACCCCCAGCTCGGCCAGAAGGGTCCCGTTTTCCGACAGGGCGGCGACGTCCTCATTCAGCTGCCAGAGGTAGTTTTTCCCCCGCTCCGCGAACCGGGGGCTCTCGCTGAGAAAGACGGCGGCGTCCGGGGGCAGGTAGTCGGCCGCCGTGGCCATCTGGGGATAGATGAGGGCCAGATAGCGGTCCACGGCGGGAAAGAGCACGCCGTTTTCCAGCTTTTCCACATCTTCGTCCAGGGTGGGGACAAGGCCGTCGGGCCCGCCCCGGCGCCGGGCCCCGTCCCGCTTTTTTTTGAGTGTCCGCACCAGCCCGGGCAGCCCCCCGGGGGCCAGATGGGGCAGCACCTCGGCGGCGGGCAGGATGCAGCACTCCTCCAGCTGCCGGGTGCGGCGCTGGGTGGAAGGGTCGAACAGGCCCATGGAGTCCGGTTCGTCCCCGAAAAACTCCACCCGCACCGGCTGGGGATGGGCGGGGGAGAAAAAGTCCAGGATGCCGCCCCGGAGGGCGAACTGCCCCACTCCCTCCACCTGGTCGCACCGGCGGTAGCCCGCCGCCGTCAGGGCCTCGGACAACTCCCCCAGGTCGCAGACCGCCCCCATTTTCAGCACCCGGGCGGACCGGGCGAGGCAGTCGGGAGGCAGGGTGCGCTGGAGCATGGCCTCCGCCGAGGCCACCAGGAAGGGCACCCGCCCCTCGGTGAGCGCCCACAGCACCTCCAGGCGGCGCTGCTCCCACTGCCGGGAGACCACGGCGGCGTTGTGGAAAAGGAACTCCCGGGCGGGAAGGGTGAAGACCTCTTCCCCGGAAAAGGCCCGGAGGTCGGCGGCCATGCGGCGGCACTCGGCGTCGTCGGCGCAGAGCACCGCCACCGGCCGCCCGGTGGCCTCCCGCACGGCGGCGGCCATGTGGGCCCGATGGACGGGAGAGAGCCCGGACACCGCCGCCGGACAGGCCCCCCCGTCCAGGGCGGCCAGGAGAGATCGGAATTCAGGGACCGCGCTGAGCGCGGAGAGCAGCAGCTTCATGGGCACCTCCCGGACAGACATCGATGGTCATGGAAACGGCGAAAGCCCCCGCTCCGGGGAGGAGGGGGGTGTTGTGAAGGTAGTATATCCCTTTTTGGGGGGAGGGTCAAGGGAAAGGCGGCGGGCGTGGGGGAAAATGTCCGCAAAGATCCACATCAATGTGGATCTGAGACGGTCGAAAAAGTGGCGCAGCCACTTTTTCGAGATGGATGGCGGGCAGGCGGCCGGAAAAGGCAGCGGCTTTTTGGACAGCTTGAGATACCCGGCGGCCACTGGCCGCCGGATATCCCCATTTCCACATTTATTTCCCCACGAACTTGTGGGCCTCGTTCACCGCGCGCTCCACGGCGTTGAGGATGTTCTGGTAGCCCGTGCAGCGGCACAGGTGGCCGGAGATCAGTTTTCTGAGCTCCTCCCGGGTGTACTGCTTCCCGCTGCCCACGATCTCCACCGCCGACATGATGATGCCCGGCGTGCAGAACCCGCACTGGATGGCGGCCTCCTCCACGAAGGCCTTCTGGATGGGGGAGAGCTCCCCGCTCTCGTCCTGAAGCCCCTCCACGGTGAGGATCTTTTTGCCCTGGGCCCAGACCGACAGGTAGATGCACGAGTCGATGGCCTCCCCGTCCACCAGGACGGTGCAGGCGCCGCACTCCCCCACCTCGCAGCCCTTTTTCACGCTGGTGAGGCCCAGCCGCTCCCGCAGCGTGTCGGCCAGGGACTCCCGGGGGTCGATTCCAACCTCCACCGGACGGCCGTTGACGGTGCAGCTCAAAATTTCCATGCTCATATCTGTGCGCCCCCTTTCCGCGCCGCCTCAGCCAGCGCCCGGCCGGACAGCTCCCGGGCCAGCTGGATGCGGAACGCCTTGGAGGCCCGCCAGCTGTCCCGGGGATGGATCTCTTTCAGCGCCGAGGCCCCGATCTGTTTGACGGCTTCCCCGATGGGCAGCCCTGTCATGGCCTTTTCGGTCTCCAGGCAGCGGAAGGGCACCGGCCCGGCCACGCCGAAGGCCAGCCGCAGGTCCTCCACCACGGTCTTGTCGGCGGAGAGCTTTACCAGGCAGCTCACGCCCAGAGTGGCGATGTCCATGGCGCTGCGCATGGCGTACTTGATATAGTGGCCGCTCCAGCCCTCGTAGTGGGATTTGGGAATGACGATCTTCACCAGCAGCTCGTCATGCGCCAGAGCCACCTTGCCCACGCCCCGATACCAGTCGTTGATGGAGATCTCCCGCTCCCCTTCCGGCCCCCGCACCCGGAGGATGGCCCCGAAGGCCATCTGGGTGGAGGCGGTGTCGGCGGAGGTGATGCCGTTGCAGAGGTTGCCTCCCAGCGTCCCCGCCGCCCGGAGCTGGGGCCCGCCCGCCATGTCGGCGGCCTCCCCCAGCACCGGGACCGTGGCGCGGATCACATCGCTGAAGGTGCAGCCCCGGAAGGTGGTGAGCGGCCCGATCTCCACGTCGCCGTTGGGAGCCAGGGCCACGCCCTCCAGTTCCTCCCGCAGCTCATGGATGGAGACCAGACGGCACCCGGCGTCTTTCCCCTCCCGGATCTTGATGAGCACGTCGGTGCCCCCGGCAATGACCAGGGCCTCAGGATCGTTTTTCAGGGCCGAAATGGCGTCGTCTACGCTCCGGGCCTGATAAATAGATGTAATATCGTACACGATAACACCCCTTTGTAATCAAAGTTGCGGTTCCAAACCCCGGATCTTCTCTGTTTCAGGAGAGAAGCCCGGCCCTGGCAAATGCCTCCACCAGCTTTTGAGGGCTCAGGGGAAGCGTGTTGACGGCCACACCGGTGGCGTGGAGCAGCGCGTTGCGCACTGCCGGAGCCACCGGGATCGCGGGAGGCTCGCCCAGGGCCTTGTTGCCGAAGGGGGCGGAGGGATCTTCAGTCTCCACGAAGAGGGCGGTGAGCTCCGGGTGATCCATGGCGGTGGGGAGCTTGTAGTCCAGCAGGTTGCCGTTCAAAAGCCGGCCCTTGCCGTCGAACTTCATCTCCTCGCTGAGGGCGTAGCCCAACCCCATGGACATACCGCCGTGGACCTGGGCCTCGGCCAGCTGGGGATTGATGAGCCTTCCCGAGTCGTGGACGTTGACGATGCGCAGCACCTTCACTTTGCCCAGGGGAACGTCCACCTCCACCTCGGCAAAGCAGCAGCCGAAGGCAAAGGTGTTGTCCCTGCACTGGTGGGTGGTCTCGGCGGCAATATGCACCGAGTGGCGGAAGGAGTAGAAGGCCTCCTGGGCCAGGTCATGGAGGGTCAAGACCAGCGCGCCGGTCCCGGCGTCCACGATCTCCCCGTCCCGTACATCCAGCTCCTCCGCGGGCCGCTCCAGCAGCTCGGAGGCGTAGTCCAGCAGCTTGCGCTTGAACGCCTCGCCGGTCTGCTTGATGGCCATACCGGTGACGTAGGTCTGCCGGGAGGCGTAGGCCCCGGTATCGAAGGGGGCGGTGTCGGTGTCCTGGAAGGAGACGATGTGTACCCGCGCGCTGGGGAAGCCGATGCTCTCGGCGGCCATCTGGGTGAACACGGTGTCGCCCCCCTGGCCGATCTCGGTGGCGCCCAGCTGGAGCTGCACCGAGCCGTCCTGGTTGAGCACCATCCGGGCGGAGGCGGTTTCCAGGGAAATGGGCCACACGCCGGTCTTGTAGGAGAACACGGCCATGCCCACGCCCCGGCGCACCGGGCCGGTCTGGTTTTCATATTTCTCCCGCAGCTCATCCCAGTGGATGAAAGCGCGCCCCTTCTCCATGCACTCTCTCAGGCCGGTGGAGTGGCAGGTGATGCCGTTGAAGGGATCCACATACCCCAGAGGCATGAGGTTCTGCAACCGGAACCGGTAGGGGTCCAGGCCGAATTTCAGCGCCATATCGTCCATCATGCACTCCACGGCGAAGTTGGCCTGAGGAATGCCGTAGCCCCGCATGGCGCCTGGGGCGGGGAGATTGGTGTAGACGGTGTATGCCTCGGAGTGGTGGCCCAGCCGGTCGGGATAGAGCTGCCGGAAGGCGGTGATGGCGTTGGCCACGATGGCGTTGCCGTGGGAGGCGTAGGAGCCCTGGTTGGAGACCGCCCGGCACCACCGGGCCATGATGGTCCCGTCTTTGTCCACCGCGGCCTTCACGTCGAAGGAGATGGCGTGGCGGGAGCGGGTGTTCTCAAAAACTTCCTCCCGGGTGAGCTCCAGCTTGACGCAGCGCCCGCCCACCGCCCGGGTGAGGAAGGCGTTCAGAGGCTCGTACAAAACCTCCTGCTTGTTGCCGAAGCCGCCGCCGATGTATGGCTTGATGACCCGGATGTCCCCCCAGGGGATCCCCAGGGCCTGGCCGCACACCCGCCGGACGATGTGGGGGATCTGGGTGGAGGAGACCACCACGATGCGGCCCCCCTCCATGTAGGCGTAGGACACGGCGGGCTCGATGTGGCAGTGCTGCACCATTTGGGTGGCGTAGCGGCCCTCAAACTGGAGGTAGGAATCGCAGGCAAGCACGTCCTCCACGCTCTGGAAGCCGCTCTCGGGGGGCATGGGGGTGCGCAGGTCCATGTGCCTGAGGATGTTGTCCGGGCACTCGTCGTGGACGGCCCGGGCGCCGGGGGCCATGGCGGCCTCGGGGGTGAGCAGGGGCTCATACTCCTCATACTCCACCCGGATGGCCTTCAGGGCCCGCTGGGCGGAGACCTCGTCCTCGGCCACCACGGCGGCCACGTCGTCGCCGTAATAGCGGATCCGGTCGGTGAGGAGCCGCCGGTCGGACACGTCCTGATGGGCGGCCTCCACGCTCCAGGGATGGCCGGGGGTGGGATACTGGTGGGCGGGCACATCGAAGCAGGTGACGATCTTCACCACCCCGGGGAGCCGGGCGGCCTCCTCCGTGTGGATGGATTTGACCCGTCCGTTGGCGATGGTGCTGTGGAGCAGCTTCGCCACCAGATGGGGGCGGGGGATGAGGTCGTCGGTGTATTTGGCCCGCCCGGCGGCCTTGTCAACGGCATCGACCCGGATCAGGCGCTTGCCAACTTCCATAGAGGAACCCTCCTTCATATGCTTGTTGGCATCATTGTATCGCATCCGTTTTCAAAAAGAAAGTCAGTTTACAAAAAATTTTGATTTTGCATCCGTTGACCCCGGCGGGCCCCCGGTGTACAATGGGGGCACCATGACCGGAAAGGAGCGTCTCACCATGTCCATTCTCATCCGAAACGGCACCCTCATTCTCCCGGACGGCCCCCGGCAGGCCGACCTGCGGACGGAGGGGGGCGTCATCACCCAGATCGGCCCCGGGCTGCCCGCGGGGGACAGTCAGGTCCTGGACGCGTCCGGAAAGCTGGTCTTTCCCGGCTTTATCGACACCCACACCCACTTTGAGATGAATAAGGGGCAGCCCAACGAGACCGCCGACAACTGGGCTTCCGGCACCCGCTCCGCCCTGTGCGGCGGCACCACTACGGTGCTGGATTTTGCCGAGCCGGTCCGGGGGGCCTCCCTCCAGTCTGCTTTGGACGAGTGGCACGCCCGGGCGGATGGGAAGGCCGCCTGCAACTACTCCTTCCACATGACCATCAAGGACTGGACCCCCGCCATCCGCGCCGAGCTCCCGGCCATGACGGCCCAGGGTATCACCTCCTACAAGGTCTACATGGCCTATCCCATCGGGATTTCCGACGTGGAGATCTACGAGGCCCTTCAGGCCATCGGGGCGGAGGGGGGCGTCTGCGGCTGCCACTGCGAAAACGGCCCCCTGGCCGACGCGCGGATCGCCCGGCTCCTGGCGGAGGGCCGCACCGGCCCGGACGCCCACCCGGAGGCCCGCCCCGTCCAGATCGAGGCCGAGGCCGTTGTCCGTTACCTCACCATTGCCGAGCTGGCGGGGGTGCCGGTGAACATCGTCCACCTCTCCGCGGCCCGCTCCCTGGAGGCCGTCCGGGCCGCCCGGGCCAGAGGGCAGAAGCTCTATGTGGAGACCTGCCCCCAGTATCTGCTGCTGGACGACGGCGTCTATCATCTCCCCGGCTTTGAGAGCGCCAAGTACATCTTCGCGCCCCCCGCCCGCCCCGCGGGAAATCAGGAGGCGCTCTGGCAGGGGCTGGCCGACGGCACGGTGGACACCATCGGCACCGACCACTGCTCCTTTACCACCGCCGTCAAGGCCCTGGGCCGGGATGACTTCTCCAAGATCCCCGGGGGCCTGCCCGGCACAGAGGACCGGGGGATCCTGCTGTATACTTACGGCGTGGCATCCGGGCGGATCACGCCTCACCGCATGATGGAGCTCCTCTCGGCCAACCCGGCCAGGCTCTTCGGGATGTACCCCCAAAAGGGTGCGCTGCAGGTGAATTCCGATGCCGACATTGTAATATACGATCCAAATAAAACCGGACGTATTCACGCCGCGGTCAATCACTCGGTCTGCGACTACGATCCCTACGAGGGGATGGAGACGGTGGGCGGCGTAGACGCCGTCCTGCTCAACGGCGTGCCGGCGGTGGAGAACGGCGAGCCTCTGGGCGGCCCCGGCGGCCGCTTCGTTCCCCGGGGCCCGTCCCAGTTCTGGCGATGAGCGGGTTGAAGCTCTCCGCCGTCCTTCTGGCCGCCGGGCTCTCCCGGCGGTACGGCGCCAACAAGCTGCTGGCCGAGGTGGACGGCCTGCCCCTCTACCGCCGGGCCTTTGCCGCCCTCCCCCCCTCCCTGTTCGCCCAGGCTGCGGTGGTGAGCTGCTACGACGAGATCCTGGCGGCGGCGGCCGCCGCGGGCTACCTCCCCGTCCGGAACCCCGACCCGGCCGCGGGCCAGTCCGGCTCTGTGCGCCTGGGCCTTGCCGCCCTGGACGCCCCGGACGCCGTCCTTTTCGCGGTCTGCGACCAGCCCCGGCTCACCCGGGAGAGCGTGGCCGGACTGATCGCCGCCCACCGGGCCGCCCCCGAACACATTACCGCCCTTTCCTGCCGGGGCCGACGGGGCAACCCGGTGATCTTTCCCGCCCGCTGGTTTCCCGCGCTGGCGGCCCTCACCGGAGACGTGGGGGGCGGCGCGGTGCTCCGGGCCCACCCCGAGGCCCTTCGGCTGTGGGAGGCGCGATCTCCCGAGGAGCTGGATGATCTGGATACCCCTTTGCCGGGGCTGTCCGCTGAATGACCAAAAAGGGAGCGCCGGTGGTTTTCCACCGGCGCTCTCTTTTTGGTTTGAATTAGTTTTCTGTGGTCGGCTTGGCCTTTTTGTCGGAATGCTTGGCCTTGCCCTGGGGCTCCTGAGGCTGCTGTCCCTGACTCTGGGGTTTGCCGTGGGAGCGCTCGGGGCGCTTCATGTCCTGCTTTGCCATAAAATCACCTCGGGGGCAGTATATCCAACCCCCGGAAATCTCATACAGTTATGCCAAATTATTTTTTGATGGTTTTCGCCGCCACGCCGCTGAGGGCCAGCAGGGCCAGAAGGTTGGGGATGACCATGAGACCGTTGAACATGTCGCTCATGTCCCACACCAGATCCACATGCAGCATGGACCCCGCAAAGATGAACAGCACCACGATCACAGCGTACGCTTTTACGCTTTTGGGCCCGAAAAGGGCCTTCATGTTGGACTCCCCGAAGAAGTACCAGCTGATGATGGTGGAAAAGGCGAAGAAGAGCATACAGATGGCCACGAACACGTTGCCGAAGCTGCCGAAAGCCTGATTAAAGGCGGCCTGAGCCAGGGGGGTGCCCTTGAGCGCGCCGGTGACCGGTTCCAGCACGCCGGAGGAGAGGATGACCAGCGCAGTCATGGTCAGGACGATAAAGGTGTCGATAAACACGCCCATCATGGCCACGATGCCCTGATCCTCGGGCTTTTCCACATTGGCCAGAGCGTGGGCATGGGGGGTGGAGCCCATGCCGGCCTCGTTGGAGAATAGGCCCCGGGCCACGCCGAAGCGCATGGCTTCCTTCACGCCCAGCCCCAGGGCTCCGCCGAACACGGCCTGGGGGTTGAAGGCGCAGACGAAGATGGATTTCAGCGCCCCCAGGACCGCGGCGTGGTTGATGAACAGAATGACGATGCAGCCGGCCACATAGAAGCAGGCCATGACCGGCACGATCTTCTCGGTAAAGGAAGCGATCCGCTTCACCCCGCCCAGGAAGATGAAGGCGGCGATGAGAGCCACCGACGCGCCCACCGCCCACTTGGGCAGGCCGAAGGCGGTGTGGAAGGCGTCCCCGATGGAGTTGGACTGCACCATGTTGCCCATAAAGCCCAGGGCCAAAATAATGGCTACGGAGAAGAAGGCGGCGAGGAACTGGCCCGGCTTTCCATGGAAGGCAGCCTTGATGTAGTAGATGGGCCCGCCGGTGGCATGCCCCTGGGCGTCCCGGGTCTTGTAGGTCTGGGCCAGTACTGCCTCGGAGTAGATGGTGGCCATGCCGAAGAAGGCGGAGACCCACATCCAGAAAATGGCGCCCGGGCCGCCGGAGTAGAGGGCGGTGGCGCAGCCGGTGATGTTGCCGGTGCCCACCTGGGCGGCGATGGCGGTGGTGAGGGCTTGGAAGGAGCTCATGCCGTGGGCCCCCGCCTTCTCACCCCGGAGGTTGATGCTGCCGAAGAGGCGCTTCCACCCCTCTCTGAACTTCCGCACCTGCACAAATTTCAGGCGGAAGGAGAAAAAGACCCCTGTGCCCACCAGCAGGAACAGCAGCAGATTTTTGTCCCACAGGACCCCGTTGATCACGCCGACGATTTTGTTGAGCAGTTCCATTTTTTGTCTCTCTTTCCCGGCGCCGGCCCGGAGAACAGAAACAAAAATGAAAAAAGCAGAACCTGCCCGCAGGCAGCGTTCCGCTCAATCAAAAAAGCCGCATGGCCCCATGCAACGCGGGTCCATCCGTCTTTACTCTGTCCTTTTACCTGAGAGATTCAGCGGAAAACCGCCTTGCACCTTCGGTACTCGTAATTGAGCTTCTCCAGAGCCACATCCGCTTTTAGTCCTCACCCGGATCTCCGGGCGCCTGAGAGTGTTATTCCTTCGGCAGGCCCTGCGGCCATTTCCCTAAAAGCTTCGTATGCCGTTATGTAATTTTCCAAGTTTTTATTAAAGATACCATGCGGGGGCGCGTGTGTCAATATCCTTTCGCAAATCAGCGGAAGAGCGTTTTTCGCCCAGGAAGAGATCCGCTGCCCGGGCCGTGTGAAGGGGCGGCCCGGGCAGCGGATCTTCAGAAGGAAAAAGGTCAGCGCTCTTCCCGGAAATAGGCGTTGCCCAGGCTGGCGGGGGGCTGATTCTCCCGCTTCTGCCGCATGGACACCGCCACCAGCACCACCACCGTGACCGCATAGGGCAGGATCTTGTAGAGCTGGGTGGGGAAAAAGGGCAGCACCAGGCGCAGGTAAAGGATCATCAGTCCGCCGAAGAGGGCGGAGCCCCACAGGGCCCGCAGGGGACTCCACAGGCAGAAGATGACCAGAGCCACCGCCAGCCAGCCCTCGCCGGACAGGCCCTCGTGGTTCCACACCGCGCCCGCCACCGTCATGATGTACACCATGCCGCCGATGGCCGAGATGCCGCCGCCCAAAATGGTGGCCAGGTACTTGTACCGGGTGACGTTGATGCCCGCGGCGTCCGCCGTGGCGGGGGACTCCCCCACCGACCGCAGCTGGAGCCCGGAGCGGGTGCGGCTGAGGTAGAGGGCCATGATCACGGCCACCGCCACGCCCAGATACACAAAGATATTGTAGCCGAAGAGCAGGGGCCCGGCCACGGGCAGCTCCTGCAAAAATCTCGGGAAGGGAGAGTTTTGGAAGGCGGATTTCAGGCTGTTGCCCACCGCCACATAGGTGCCCTCCCGCACCCGCATGTACTCGCCCAGGAACTGGCCCACGCCGGTGCCGAAGATGGTGAGGGCCAGGCCGGTGACGTTCTGGTTGGCCCGGAGGGTGACGGTGAGGAAGCTGAACACAAGGGCCCCCAGTGCGCCCGCCAGGAAGGAGAACAGGATGGCCAGGACCACGGCTACCGGTCCGGAGGCAGCGGCTCCGGCGAGCTTTTCGTAGTAGAAGGCTGCGCCCAGACCCAGCGCGCCGCCCATGTACATCATGCCCTCCACGCCCAGGTTCAGGTTGCCCGACTTCTCAGTGAGCACCTCGCCCACGGTGCCGTAGAGCAGTGGGATGCCGGTGAGGACGGCCGCCACGATGAATTTCAGCAGATCGTTCATTTCGCCGCCTCCTTTTCCTCGTGTCCCCGGACAATGACCCGGTACTGGATAAAGAATTCACACCCCAACATAAAGAAGAGCAGGATGCCGGTGATGACGTCAGAGATGGCCACCGGGACCCCCATCCGGGTCTGGAGGGTATCCGCGCCCTTCTCCAATACGGCCAGCATGGCGGAGATGGCCGCCATCCCGAAGGGATTGAGCTGGGCCAGCCAGGCCACGGTGATGGCGGTGAAGCCCACGCCGCCCGCCACGCCGTCGTAGAGGGTGTTGTTGGCGCCCGAGACCAGCAGGAAGCCCACCAGTCCGGCCACGGCCCCGGAGAGGGACATGGTCCGCATGATGATCCTGCCCACATTCATGCCCGCGTACCGGGCGGTGGCCTCGGACTCGCCCACCACGGCGATCTCATAGCCCTGCTTGGTGTACTTCATGTAGAGGAACATGAGCACCATCAGTACCAGCACGATGATCCAGCCGCAGTACACCCCCGCCACCTTGGGCAGGCAGGCGTTTTCGGCGAACTGGGCGATCTGCTGGCTGCCCTTGGGCTGCTTTTCCCAGGGCCCGCCCTGGAGCCATTTGACAAAGCCGATGATGATGTAGTTCATCATCAGGGTGAAGAGGGTCTCATTGGTTCCCCACCGGGCCTTGAAGAAGGCGGGGACCAGGGCCCACAGCCCGCCGCCCACCATGCCCGCCAGGGCCATCACCAGCAGCAGGGGGACCTGGGGCAGCCGGCCGGCCCAGAAGAGGGCGAAATAGGTGGCGCACACCGCGCCCGCGGTGATCTGTCCCTCGGCGCCGATGTTCCAGAACTTCATTTTGAAGCAGGGGGCGATGGCCAGTGCGGTACCCAGCAGGGGGATGAAGTTTTTCACCGTCTGCCGGACGGCGGTCTTTTTGCCCAGGGCGCCGTCCAGAATGGTGGCGTAGGCGGCAAAGGGATTGTTGTTTCCCGCCAGAGCCATGACGATGCCGCCCGCCAGCAGGGCCAGGGCAATGGCGGCGATGCGGATGGCCCAGCGCTTTCCGGAGGACATGGCCTCCCGCTTGGCCAGGCGCAGCAGAGGGGTGTGTTTTTCGTTCATTTTGGCTCCTCCTCTCTGCCGCCCACGTGGGTCATGTAGAGACCTACTTCCTCCTTGGAGGTCTCCCGGGCATCCACGATGGCCGAGACCTTGCCGCCGCAGAGCACCAGGATCCGGTCGCACAGCTCCAGCAGCACGTCCAGATCCTCGCCCACCAGCAGCACCGCCACGCCCTTCATCTTCTGCTCATTGAGCAGGCGGTAAATGGTGTAGGAGGAGTTGATGTCCAGGCCCCGCACCGGATAGGCGGTCATGAGCACCGTGGGGCTGGAAGCGATCTCCCGCCCCACCAGCACCTTCTGCACGTTGCCGCCCGAGAGCCGCCGCACGGGGGTGGACACCCCCGGAGTCACGATCTCCAGCTCGTCGATGAGCCGCCGGGCCAGCTCCTTGGGAGGCTTGCGGTCCACAAAGGGGCCGTTTCCCTGGACATAGGTCTTGAGCATCATGTTGTCCACCATGTCCATCCCGGCCACCAGACCCATGCCCAGCCGGTCCTCGGGGACAAAGGCCAGGGAGACGCCGATCTTCTGGATCTGAGCGGGGGTCTTGCCCAGCAGCTCCTCCCCGTCCCGGTCCACCGGCACATGCTGTCCGGCCAGATCGGAATTGGGGTGAGGGGGATAGTAGAGGACGCTGCCCGCGCCCTTTTGCAGCCCGGCGATGGCCTCCAGCAGCTCTTTCTGGCCGCTGCCCGCCACCCCGGCGATCCCCAGGATCTCCCCGCCCCGGGCCAGGAAGGAGACGTCGTCCAGCATCCGGACGCCCTCCTTGTTCACCACGGTGAGGTGCCTGGCCTCCAGCCGGGGATCCCGGTACCGGGCCTCCGGCCGGTCGATGTTCAGGCTCACGGCGTGGCCCACCATCATCTCGGTGAGCTTCTGGGCGTCGGTCTCGGCGGTGTTGACCGTGCCGATGTACTTGCCCTTCCGGAGCACCGCCACCTGGTCGGAGATGTCCAGCACCTCGTGGAGCTTGTGGGTGATGATGACGATGGCCTTTCCGTCGGCCTTCATGTTCCGCAGCACGGCGAAGAGCTTGTCGGTCTCCTGGGGGGTGAGGACGGCGGTGGGCTCATCCAGGATGAGGATGTCGGCGCCCCGGTAGAGCACCTTGACGATCTCCACCGTCTGCTTTTCCGAGACCGACATGTCGTAGATCTTCTTGTCCGGATCGATGTCGAAGCCGTAGCGCTCGCTGATCTGGCGCACCTTCTGGGCGATGGCCCGCTTGTCGAACTTTCCCTTTTCGGGCAGGCCCAGCACGATGTTCTCGGCGGCGGTGAACACGTCCACCAGCTTGTAGTGCTGGTGGATCATGCCGATGCCCAGGTCAAAGGCGTCCTTGGGGGAGCGGATGGTGACCTCCCGCCCGCCCACAAAGATCTGCCCTTCGTCGGGGAAGTAGATGCCGGAGATCATATTCATGAGGGTGGTCTTGCCGCTTCCGTTTTCCCCCAGCAGGGCCAGGATCTCACCCCGGCCCAGCTCCAGGTCGATCTTGTCGTTGGCCACCACGGACCCAAATCGCTTGGTCAGGCCCTTGAGACAGACAGCGCCTTCCTGTTCCACACACATCATCCTCTCTTCGTCCGGACGGAGCCGGACGGGACTTCAGTTGTTCCGAACCGCTCTGCGGAGTCCCGGAAGCCCGCCTGCGGGACGGGTTTCCGGCGCTGCGCAGAACAGGCAAAGGCGGACCGCGCTGTTCACGATCCGCCTTTGACCCGGTGTTCCTTGTTCCCAAGGTCATCCGGCCCGGCGGGCCGGGCATTCCCAGGGAAATGAAGACGGGGAGCTTACTCCTGGGTGATCCCGTCGATGATCCAGTAGAAGTAGGGCGCGGAGGTTTTGCCGCCGGCCACGTCGGACTCCCGGAAGAAGTCGCCCTCGGCCACGGTCAGGGTGTCGGGCGCGCTGGCGCCGAAGGCGGTGCCGGTGCCGGTGAAGGGGCCGGCGAAGGGATGGATGGTGCCGTCGGCCAGGCCCTTCTCCACTTCGGCCAGCTTCTCGGCGGTGCCGGGGGCGGCGATCTTCTCATTGAGGGTGGTGAGCACCACGGAGCCCTCGGCCATGCCCTGGGTCCAGTCCTTGTCAAAGCTCTCGCCGTTGACCACGGACTTGATGGCGTACTGGAAGTAGGGGGACCAGTCGATGCGGCAGGAGACGAGGCTGGCCTCGGGGGCCACGCCGGTCATGTCGTTGTTGTAGCCGCAGTGATACACACCGGCGGTCTGGGCCGCGGTGGCGGGGGTGGTGTTGTCGGAGTGCTGGGAGATGAGCTTGCAGCCCTCGTCTGCCAGAGCGGTGGCCGCGTTGGCCTCCTCCGTGGCGTTGGACCAGGAGTTGACGTACTTGACCTTCATGGTGGCACTGGGGCAGACGCTCCGGGCGCCCAGATAGAAGGAGGTAAAGCCGGAGATGACCTCGGCGTAGGGGAAGGCGCCCACATAGCCGATGACGGCCTGGTCGGCGGTGATGTCGCCGGCGTCGATCATCTCCTGGAGCTTCAGTCCGCCCACCACGCCGGCCAGGTAGCGGCCTTCGTAGATGTTGGCGAACGCGTTATGGACGTTCTTCAGCTCGGAGAAAGAGGAGTTGAGGTTGGTGCAGGCGACGAACTGGACGTCCTCGTAGTCGGGGGCCACTTTGAGCATGTAGTCCTCGAAGCCGTAGGAGTTGTTGATGATGAGCTCGCAGCCCTCTTCGGCCAGTTCGATGTTGGCGTCCTCACAGGAGGAGTCCTCGCCGATGTTGTACTTGACCACCCAGTCGACGTTGATGCCCTCGGCGGCCAGAGCCTCGGTGGCGGCGTCCTTGCCGCGGATAAAGTTGTAGGTGTAGCCCTGATCGTTTTCATCGCCGATGCAGATGAGGCCGACCTTGATGGTCTTGCCCTCGGCGGCGGCAGACTCCGCAGCGGCGGACTCGGCGGGGGCTTTGGATTCCGCGGGGGTGCCGGACCCGCCGCAGGCGGCCAGAGACAGGGAAAGGGCTCCCGACAGGAGCAGCGCCAGATACTTCTTGTTCATGTACAAAAGTTCCTCCTTACCAAATTTCCATTCATCCTAAAATCCTTATATAAACGGCCTCACGGCCGGAATTTCAAATGGAAGGAGTCGGCGCTGCCCGTTTCGGCAGCCCTCGTCATCATCCACTCATCACGCCCTTGTAAAAAGGCCGCCTGTGGCAGCAAAAGGTCTTGTCAGTGCCCATCCGGGCGGATTCTCAGCAGAAGGTCACGCCCTCTGTCTCACTCATACTCTTGATCCGGGCCAGAGATTCCACCCGAATGCCCTGTCCGCGGATCAAATCTCCGCCGGGCTGGAAAGCCTTCTCCACGCAGATCCCCGCGCCCACAACGGTGGCGCCGGCTCCCTTTACCACCTGAATAAGGCCGTTGAGGGCCGCGCCGTTGGCCAGGAAGTCGTCGATGAGGAGCACCCGGTCCCCCGGCCTGAGAAACTCCTTGGCCACCATAATGTCGTATACCTTGCCGTGGGTGAAGGACTCCACCTTGGCGGTATACACGCTGCCGTCGATGTTCTTGGTCTTGCTCTTCTTGGCAAAGATGACAGGCACGTTGAAATACTGCCCGGCAATGCAGGCGATCCCGATGCCCGAGGCCTCGATGGTCAGGATCTTTGTGACGTTTTCACCCCCGAACAGCCGGAAAAATTCTTTTCCGATCTCGTTGTAGAGCTCCACGTCGATCTGATGGTTCAAAAAGCTGTCCACTTTCAGCACTGCTCCGCCGTTGCGGATCTTTCCGTCCTTCTGGATGCGATCCTCCAGTAGTTTCATCTCAGCCACTCCCAATCCCCAGTTCTGATTTATTTATTGTACCTGATATACCGTAAAAATGCAAGCAGAGAGGAACGGATTCTTCCCGCTGTTTCGACGGTGTTTGCTTTTTTGAATGGCGGCCGTCTTGTCGCCTTTTCCGGTTTTGGAGGAAGGGAGGCGCGCTCCGGCACGAAGCGCGCCTCCCTTCTTTTCCCTTCTCCCCTTGCGGCCGGGCCCGCCAGGCATTATAATAGGCAGGTAACCAAACGCCTTACATCTGTAAAGGAGATTGACATGGGCAAACAAAAACGCCGCTTTGTCTCCGCCCTGCTGGCGGGACTCATTGCTTTTACCTGTTCCCCCCTCTCCCCCGCCGCCCGGGCCTATACCGATACGGACGCCACCTGGGCCGCCGAGGTCATTGAGAAGGCGGGGACCTACGGCCTGATGGAGGGCTACCCGGACGGCCGCTTCGGTGTGGGAGAGAACATGAGCCGGGCCGAGTTCGTCACCGTTCTGGGCCGCATGTTCGGCTGGCAGAGCGCCTCTCCCGCCGCGCCCACCTACATCGACTGCCCCGCCTCGGCCTGGTACTACTCCGCCGTGGAGACTGCCGCCGCCCACGACGTCACCGATCCCGGCGGGGCCTTCCGTCCCGGGGACTACATCAGCCGCGCCGAGATGGCCCAGATGCTGGTCCGGGCCCTGGGGTACAGCCGCCTGGCCCAGTCCCTGTCCGGCGCCGCCCTTCCCTTCCCAGACGTCGCCGGGGACAAGGGGTACATCGCCATCGCCTACGACCTGGGCATCATCAACGGCGTGGAGGCCAACGGAACGCTGAACTTCCTCCCGGGTTTTTCCGCCCCCCGGGAGCAGGCGGCCGCCATGCTGGTGCGCACTTATGAGCGCTACACCTCCCGGACCCAGTGGCTCCACGGCTTTTACGCCGCCTCCTCCTACTCCCAGATCGGCTACACCGACTCCATGGACGCCGTCAGCGTGGGCTGGGCCCGTCTGGAGGTGAGTGACGGAGCGATCGCGCTCAACGAGACTTCCGCCAACGGCAACGGCTGGGTCAAGCCCGAGGGCTCGGAACTGGTCACCGACCGGCTGGCGGCCAACTCCATCCCCTGCAACCTGTGCGTCTTTGCCTCGGCCTCCACGTTCTCTGCCCTCTCCGCCGGCGGGACGCAGACCGAGGTCATCAACCGCCTGGTCTCCGCCGCCCGCCCCTACGCCGGACTTACCATCGACTTTGAAGGGCTGAAAAGCGCCCAGAGGGAGCCCTTTACCGCCTTTATGACCGCTCTCCGTGCCGCCCTTCCCGCCGGGCAGAGCCTTTATGTCTGCGTCCAGCCCGACACCTGGTACGGCGGCTTTGACTACCGCGCCCTGGGAGAGCTGTGCGACAAGGTCATCCTTATGGCCCACGACTACCAGTGGTCGTCCATCCCCGACTACTATGTGGGCACCTCCAATACTTACTGCCCGGTGACGCCCTTCGACAAGGTCTACACCGCCCTCCGGCACGTCACAGACCCTGTCACCGGCGTACAGGACAAGTCCAAGCTGGCGCTGGCCATCTCCTTCAACACCACCGGCTTCCATGTGGACGCCTCCGGGAATCTGATGGACACTACCTTCTATCACCCTTCGGCGGCCACCATTGCCCAGCGCCTCCGGCAGGCCGATTCGGTCCGCACCTGGGATGAGGCCAGCCACAACCCCTGCCTGAGCTACACCGCCGAGGACGGCGAGCGCTACAAGCTCTGGTATGAGGACGCCCAGAGTGTGTCGGACAAGCTCCAGCTGGCCCGGATGTTCGGGATCACCGGTGTTTCGGTGTGGCGTTTGGGAGCCATTCCCGCCGATCCCGGCAGCCCCAATTATGACGTCTGGTCCGTGCTCTCCGCCCGTTGAGCGGGCGTTATCTCATCACCTTTGAATCGAGGGATCTTCCCATGAACACCAAACTTACCCCCGCCGAATTGGGCCGCATGACGCTGGGCTCGGCAATGGTGGCGGTGGGCGTCTACTTCTTTAAATTCCCCAATCATTTTTCTATGGGCGGGGTCTCCGGCCTGTCTATTCTGCTGGGCCAGCTCATCCCTTCCGATCTCCTCACTCCGGGCGCCATCAACATGGGGATCAACGTGATCTATCTGATCCTGGGCTTTTTGATCCTCAACAAGGGATTTGGAGTCCGCACGGTGTACTGTTCCCTGCTTTATTCCGCCCTGGTCCAGGGGCTGGAATGGATCTGTCCCCTGACCCGTCCCCTTACCGACCAGAAGATGCTGGAGCTCTTTTTTGCCGTCATTCTCCCCGCCCTGGGCTCGGCGATCCTCTTTAACACCAACGCCTCCACCGGCGGCACCGACATCATGGCGATGATCCTGAAGAAATTCACCGGCCTGGATGTGGGGCGGGCGCTGCTGGTCTCAGACGTGGCCATCGCCGGCGCCGCCTTGGTGATCTTCAATATTGAGACCGGCCTCTTTTCCCTGCTGGGTCTCGCCCTCAAATCTGTGCTGGTGGACTCGGTGATCGAATCTCTCAACCGCAAGAAGGCTTTTACGGTGGTCACCCAGGACCCGGAAAAGGTCTGCCACTTTATCAACGAGAGCATGGCCCGTGGGGCCACGGTCTGGAAGGGCCAGGGCGCCTATACCGGGCAGGATCAGTACATCGTCCTCGCCGCCCTCTCCCGGCACCAGGCGGTGGTCCTGCGCAACTTTCTCCGGGCCGAGGATCCCCACGCCTTTATGGTCATCACCAATTCCAGTGAGATCTTCGGCAAGGGATTTCTCCGCGCCTGACAGAGCGCAATGCCGCTCTGATTCCTCCGCGGGCTGCCCCTTTGATGCTCCGTGGAGAAGCTTCCCTGGAAAAAGGAAATATTTCCCTCTCGACAGATTTCCCCTTTTTTCGAAAATGAATATGGTAAAATATGGTTATCCAATCCATTTTACGAAAGAGGGGTCTGAACATGGCGTTTCTCCGCAAAAGAGGTCTTTTTGAGAGCAACAGGGTCGTTTTCCTCCCTGTGGCTGCCCTGGCCCCCAATCCCGGGCAGCCCCGCAAGCGCTTTTCCCGGGAAGGGCTGGAGGAGTTGGCCGCCAGTATTTCTGAGCACGGGATTCTGCAGCCTCTCTCGGTCCGGAGGACAGGGACCAACGGCTATGAGCTGATTTCCGGAGAGCGCCGCCTGCGGGCGGCCCATATGGCGGGGCTGACCGAGGTCCCCTGTATCGTGGTGACGGTGGACGCCGCCCAGTCCTCCCTGCTGGCCCTCATCGAAAACGTCCAGCGCCGGGACCTGGACTTTGTGGAGGAGGCCCAGGCCCTCCAGGCGCTGCTGGACGCCACGGGGGCCTCTCAGGAGACCGTGGCCCGCCAGATCGGAAAATCCCAGTCCGCGGTGGCCAACAAGCTGCGCCTGCTCAAGCTCACGCCGGAAACGCTGCGCCTTCTCCGGGAGGCGGGGCTGACCGAGCGCCATGCCCGTGCGCTGCTTCGGCTGGAGATTCCTGCGCAGCAGGAGTCTGCGGCCCGTTATGTGATCGAACATAATCTCACTGTGGCCCGGACGGAGGACTATGTCCAGAGCCTGCTCTGCCCGCCGCCCCGGCGGAGCAAGCCAACCTTTATCATTAAGGATGTCCGCCTGTTCCTGAACACGGTCACCCGGGGCCTTTCCATGATGCAGAGCGCAGGGGTCCACGCCGACTGCTCCCGGCAAGATACTGACGAGGAGATCCTGCTCACCATTCGAATTCCCCGTTGAACCCGTGGAGTGTTTCACGTGAAACAATTCCATGCGG